>JACFNY010000240.1 GCA_019454625.1 Sphingomonadaceae bacterium | reverse complement strand
GGGCGCGATCCAGCACCTCGCCGGCATGAAGGATTCGAAGGTGATCGTCGCCATCAACAAGGACGAGGACGCCCCGATCTTCCAGGTCGCCGACCTCGGCCTCGTCGGCGACCTCTTCCAGATCGTGCCCGAACTCACGCAGAAGGTCTGAACCCATGAAATCGGTCGGCGTCATCGGCTCAGGGCTCATGGGCAACGGCATCGCGCATGTCTCCGCGCTCGCCGGCTTCGACGTCATCCTTTCGGATGTCGAGCTGGCACGCGCCGAGGCCGGCAAGGCGGTGATCGAGAAGAACCTCGGCCGCGCCGTCGCCAAGGGCACGATGCAGGTGGACGAGGTGGAAAAGGCGCTCGCGCGCATCCGCCTCACCACCGACCCGGCCGATTTTTTCGATTGCGACCTCGTGATCGAGGCGGCGACCGAGAACGAGGGCGTCAAGAAGGCGATCTTCAAGGGCCTGACCCTGAAGGACTCCGCGCTCCTCGCCTCCAACACCTCGTCGATCTCGATTACGCGGCTGGCGGCGGCAACGGACCGGCCGGACCGCTTCGTCGGCCTGCATTTCTTCAACCCCGTACCGGTCATGAAGCTCGTGGAGATCATCCGCGGCCTCGCCACCTCGGACGCCACCACGGCGGCGATGCACGATTTCTGCAAGGCGATCGGCAAGACCACGGTCGAGGCGCTCGACAGCCCGGCGTTCATCGTCAACCGCGTGCTGTGCCCGATGCTCAACGAGGCGATCTTCGCGCTCGGCGAGGGCGTCGGCTCTGTGGTGGACATCGACCAGGGGATGCGGCTCGGCGCCAATCACCCGATGGGCCCGTTGACGCTCGCCGATTTCGTCGGCCTCGACACGCTGCTCAGCGTCATGCGCGTGATGCAGGAGGCGACCGGCGATCCCAAGTATCGCCCCGCGCCGCTGCTGGTGAAGTACGTCGAGGCCGGCTGGTACGGCAGGAAGTCCGGCAAGGGCTTCTACGACTATTCGGGCGAGGCGCCGGTTCCCACCCGCTAAACGGAAAGCAGCAGCCCCGCGAGGGCTGCGCTCATCAGGTTCGCAAGGCTGCCCGCGACGAGCGCCTTGATGCCGAGCTTCGCGATCATCGGACGCTGGCTCGGCGCGAGGCCGCCCGTCACCGCCATCTGGATCGCGATCGAGCTGAAATTGGCGAAGCCGCAGAGCGCGAAGGTGACGATCGCTACGGTCGCGGGTGAGAGCGCCGCCTGCTGCGCGCTGAGATCAATGTAGGCGACGAACTCGTTGAGGACGACCTTGGTGCCGAAGAGGCCCCCCGCGATCCCGGCTTCATCCCACGGCACGCCGAGCAGGTACATGACCGGCGCGAACACGCGGCCGATGAGCTGCTGGAAGGTGAGCCCCTCCAGCCCGAACCAGCCGCCGACGCCGGAAAGCAGCCCATTCGCGAGCGCGACCAGCGCCACGAACGCCAGCACCATCGCGCCCACCGCGACCGCGAGCTTCACGCCGGTCTGCGCGCCCTGCGCCGCCGCCATGATGATGTTCGCGGGTTTTTCCTCGTCGTGGTCGGCCATTTCCACCACCTCACCGTGCGTGCGCGCGAGATCGGCGGGATCGTCGGGCATGATCAGCTTCGCATCAGGATGCCGCCCGGGGCCGCCATGAAGCTCGCCGCGAGCAGATAGTCGATGCTGATGCCCATCGCGGCGTAGGCGGCAAGGATCGTGCCCGCGACGCCCGCCATGCCGGACGACATCACGGCGAAGAGCTGCGCGGGGCTGAGCCCGGCGAGATAGGGGCGGATGACGAGCGGCGATTCGCTCTGGCCGACGAAAATGTTCGACGCCGCGCACAGCGATTCGACCTTGCTGATGCCGGTGATCTTTTCGAGCGCGCCGCCGATCCAGCGGATGACGAGCTGCATCACGCCGAGGTGATAGAGGATGGCGATGAGCGCGGCGAAGAAGATGATCGTCGGCAGCGCCTGAAAGGCGAAGCTCTGCCCGAGCGGATCGCCGAGCAGCCTGCCGAACAGGAATTCCGAGCCCGCGCGCGCATAGCCGAGAAGCTCGCCGACGCCCGAGGACAGCCATGCCAGCGCACGCCGCCCGGCGGGCACATAGAGCACGAGAACGGCGATTCCGGCCTGAAGCGCGAACGCCGCGCCGACGACGCGAAGGCGGATGGCGCCCCGGTTCGAGGACAGCAGAACGGCGATGACGAGGATGAGCGCAATGCCGCCGAGGCCGATCAGTATCCGCATTGTCCCCCCGGCGAAGATTGGCTCCAGGACGCCAAGCTATATATCTTTCTCGGGCCGCGAAAAGCCGTTAGCAACGGGCGATGACGACCGCCGCCATGCCGCTTTCCCGTTCGCTTTTCGTCCTCTCGGTCCTCTACGGCGGCATGACCTGCATCGCCGGCATCCTCGGCAACAAGCAGGTGGCGCTAGGGCCGCTCGCGGTCGAGGCGGGCATCTTCGCCTTCCTGCTGCTCGTTGTGCTGTCGAGCGCGGTCGCCGAGCTTCACGGCCGCGAGACGGCGAACCGGCTGGTGCTGCTCGGCTTCCTGCCGCTTCTGGTGTCGATGCTGCTGATCCTCGTCGTGCTCGCGCTTCCCGCCGCGCCCGCGATGGACCCGGAGCGGCTGGCCGGATTCCAGCTCGTGCTGGCGCAGAGCCCGCGCCTGATGGGCGCGGGGATCGTCGCCTACGGCATCTCGCAGCTTCTGAACGTCGGCGTGTTCAGCCTGCTGCGCCGCGAGGGCGGGCTCCTCTGGCTGCGCGGCGCGCTCGCCAGCGTGCTCTCGCAGATCGTCGACACGCTGATCTTCATCACGCTCGCCTTCTACGGCGTTTTCCCGATCCTCGACCTGATGATCGGCCAGATGCTGACGAAGGTGGTGCTGTCGGTCGTGCTGGTGCCGCCGCTGATCCACGGCTTCGTGGCGCTCGGCCGGAAGCTCGACGCGGGCGTTTAATGGCAGACGGGTGCGCGATCGCCGTTCTCGATCTCCACGGTGGCGTGATCGACGTGGAAGCGCGTCTTGAGGCGCTCCCGGATCGCGGTCTTCACCAGAGCGGGTGAGGCGTCGGCGCGGATACGCGCGTGGAGCGTCGCCATCGGGCGCTCCTCGCTGATCGACCAGACATGGATGTGGTGGACGCTTTCGATGCCGTCGACGTTGGCGGCGAGATCGGCGGCGACCGTGTCCGCTTCCATGCCGCTCGGCGCACCTTCGAGAAGGATATGCGCGGAATCGCGCGTGACGGCCCACGCGCTTCTGAGGATGATGAGCGCGACGAACACCGACAGCAGCGGGTCGGCTGCGGTCCAGCCGGTCCGCATGATGATGAGCGCGGCCGCGATGGTGCCCACAGAGCCGAGCAGGTCGCCCGCGACATGCGCGAGCGCGCCGCGGATGTTGAGGTTGCTGCGGTCCGCACCCAGCAGCATCCAGAAGGCGAGGATATTGACGAAAAGGCCGAGCACCGCGACCGAGAGCATCGTGGGCGCCGCGATCGGGGGCGGGGCTTGCAGCCGCTCCGCCGCTTCCCAGAGGATGAACGCTGCGATCACGAACAGGCTGAGCCCGTTTACGAACGCCACCAGCACCGAGAAGCGGTCGAAGCCGTAGGTCCGCCGCCAGTCGGCGGGGCGGCTCGCGAGGTGGAAGCCGAACCACGCCAGCGCGAGCGCGGCGAAATCGGTGAGCATGTGGCCCGCGTCGGCGAGCAGCGCCAGCGAGCCCGACACGACGCCGCCGACCACCTCGGCGAGCATGAAGCTGCCCGTGAGCAGCGCGGCAAGGCCGACGCGGCGCTGGTTGCCGGCACTGACCTTCGGCGCATGGGAATGGCCGGGGCCGTGATCGTGGCCGTGATCATGCCCGCGATGGTCGTGGTAATCGTGATCGCCGCCCATAGGCCGCCTATGCCCCCGTATA
>JACFNY010000239.1 GCA_019454625.1 Sphingomonadaceae bacterium | reverse complement strand
ATCGAGGCCGGCTTCTCGGCGGTGGCCCTCCACGGCATCCGCATCCGCGCCGGCGAGGACTGGCCGGCGGCCGTTTAAACGGCGGCGGGCGTGGTGCCGATCGCGCACGCCAACGACGGCGGCGGCTCGATCCGGATCCCGGCAAGCTGCTGCGGCCTTGTCGGCCTCAAGCCCTCGCGGCGGCGCATGGCCGGCGACGAAACGACGCCTGACATCGCCGGCAACCTCGGCGTCGACGGCTGCGTGTCGCGGACGGTGCGCGACACGGCGGCGTGGTTCCACGCGACGCAGGCGCGCGGCGACGGCGCGGCCTTCCCGGAAGCGCCGCTCGTCACCGGCGCCGCGAAGGACCGGCTGCGCATCGGGCTTCGGCTCAACCACCCGTCGGGCGGCCTGCCGCACGAGGAGGTGCAGCGCGTGTTCGGCGAGGCGGCGGCCCTGCTCGTCAAGCTGGGCCACAAGGTGAAGGACGTCCCCGCCCCCTACAAGGGCGACGTGGTGATCCCGGCGTTCATGGCGCTGTGGGAATCGGGCGCGGGACAGGTGGCCGCCGAGATCGCGAAGATGGCGCCCGGCGTCGACCCGTCGACGCTGCTCGAACCGCTGACGCTCGGCATGGCGGCGCAGGCGGCGACCTACACGCCCGACCAGATGCAGGTTTCGATGGCGGCGCTCGACGAGGCGATGGCGACCTACCGCGCGCAGTTCAAGGACATCGACATCTACATGACGCCCGTGCTCGGCCAGCCCGCCGCGCCCATCGGCTACATCGCGCCGACGATCCCGTGGCCCGAGCAGCGCGAGCGGCTGATCGCCTATGCGGGCTTCACGGGGGTGGAGAATGTCGCGGGCGTACCGTCCATCGCGCTGCCCATCGGCGAATCGAAGGACGGCATCCCCATCGGCATCCAGTTCGCGGGCCCGCCGGGCGGCGAACCGCGCCTGATCGCGCTTGCCTATGAACTCGAACGCGAACTTTTATGGTATGATCGCAGGCCCGGCGTGTGGGCGGGTGAAATCTGAGTGCAAGTGGAGGCATGATGCGCGTTATCGTCTGGTACAATCCCCGCTGCGGCACGGCCCGCAATGTGCGCGACTATCTGAACGAGCACGCCATTCCCTTCGACCTCCGCGAGTATCTGGAGGACGTGCCGAACCGCGCGGAAATCGAGGACGTGCTGCGGAAATCCGGCATGGCGGCGCACGAGCTGCTGCGCGCCAAGGAACCGCTGGCGAAGGAACTCGGCCTCCTCGAACCCGGCGTTTCCGAGGAGCACATCATCACCGCGATGCACGAGAACCCGATCCTCATCAACCGGCCGGTGGTGATCGACGGGAACCGCGCGAAACTGTGCCGCCCTTCCGAGGCGGTCGCCGAGTTTCTTCCGCCCCCGGACTTGCGGCGTCCCGGCAAAGCAGTGTAACGGCCCCGACCCATTGAGGTCGGTGAGGGGTTTCGTATGCAGCTCGTGATCGTCGAATCCCCGGCGAAGGCGAAGACGATCAACAAGTATCTGGGTTCGGACTACAAGGTCCTGGCCTCCTACGGGCACGTCCGCGACCTGCCGCCGAAGGACGGATCGGTCGAGCCCGACCACGACTTCCGCATGAAATGGGAGGTCTCCGCCGACCGCTCCCGGCAATTGAAGGAAATCGCCGACAGCGCGAAATCCGCCGACGCACTGATCCTCGCCACCGACCCCGACCGCGAGGGCGAGGCGATCAGCTGGCACCTCTACGAGCACCTGAAGGCGAAGAAGGCGCTGCCGCCGAAGGTGCAGCGCGTGACCTTCAACCAGATCACCAAGACCGCGGTGACGCAGGCGATGGCGAGCCCCCGCGAGCTGGACGCGCCGCTGATCGACGCCTACCGCGCGCGGCGGGCGCTCGACTATCTCGTCGGCTTCACGCTTTCGCCCGTGCTGTGGCGCAAGCTGCCGGGCGCGAAGTCGGCGGGGCGCGTGCAATCGGTGGCGCTGAGGCTCGTCGTGGAGCGCGAGCGCGAGATCGAGGCGTTCCGGACGCGCGAATACTGGACGGTGGACGGCCAGTTCCAGACCGCGACCGGGCAGGCGTTCACGGCGCGGCTGACGCACTGGCAGGGCAAGAAGCTCGACAAGTTCGCGCTGAACAATTCGGCGCTGGCGAACGAGGCGCGCGCCGACGTGGCGGCGGGCGACTACGTGGTCGCGTCGGTGGAGAAGAAGCCGGTGTCGCGGAACCCCGCGCCGCCCTTCACCACCTCGACGCTGCAACAGGAAGCCGCGCGCAAGCTGGGGCTTTCCGCGACGCAGACGATGCGAACCGCGCAGACGCTCTACGAAAGCGGCCTCATCACCTACATGCGGACGGACGGCGTCGACATGGCGCCGGAAGCCATCGCCGCAGCGCGCGACGTGATCGCCGAGGACTTCACGGGCCGTCACCTGCCCGAGAAGCCGCGTTTCTACACGACCAAGGCGAAGAACGCGCAGGAAGCGCACGAGGCGATCCGCCCCGTGGACATGCGGCGGCGGCCTGCAAGGGCCGGGCTTTCGGGCGACGAGGCGCGGCTCTACGAACTGATCTGGAAGCGGACGCTGGCGAGCCAGATGGCGGCGGCGAACCTCGAACGCACAACCGTCGACCTCAAAGACAGGAACGGCCGCGCCGACCTGCGCGCCACCGGGCAGGTGACGGTGTTCCCCGGCTTCCTCGCACTCTATCAGGAAACCGCCGACGATTCCGAGGACGAAGAGGGCGAGGACGGCAAGAAGCTGCCGAAGATCGAGAAAGGCGACACGCCTGCGATTCTGGGCGCGCACGCCGACCAGCACTTCACCGAACCGCCCCCGCGCTATTCGGAGGCGAGCCTCGTCAAGAAGCTGGAGGAACTCGGCATCGGGCGGCCCTCCACCTACGCCTCGATCCTTCAGGTGCTGAAGGACCGCGCCTATGTGCGCGTCGAGCAGAAGCGCTTCCACCCGGAAGAGAAGGGACGGCTCGTCACCGCCTTCCTCGAACGCTTCTTCGAGCGCTACGTCAGCTACGACTTCACGGCCGGGCTTGAGGAACAGCTCGACGAGATTTCGGCCGGGAGCATCGACTGGACGGCGGTGCTCAGCGCCTTCTGGAAGGACTTCCAGCCGAAGACCGCCGAGATCCTGGAGCTGAAACCCTCCGAGGTGACGACGGCGCTCGACGCGTTCCTCGAGCCGCTGCTGTTCCCCGACGCGGGCGACGGCAAGGACCCGCGCCAGTGCCCCGTCTGCGGCAACGGGCGCCTCAGCCTCAAGACCGGCAAGTTCGGCGCGTTCGTCGGCTGCTCCAACTATCCCGAGTGCCGCTACACGCGGCCCTTCGCCAGCGAGAACGGGAACGGCAACGGCACGGGCGAAGGCGGCGACCAGCCGCGCGTGCTCGGCGAAGATGCCGGCGAGCCGATCACCATCCGCTCGGGGCGCTTCGGCCTGTTCATCCAGCGCGGCGACGGCGAGAAGCCGCCGCGCGCCTCGATCCCGAAGGACGTGGACGCGGCGACCATCGAACTCGACACGGCGGTGAAGCTGCTCGCGCTACCGCGCGCGGTGGGGACGCACCCGGAGACGGGTCTGCCGATCACCGCCTCGATCGGGCGCTACGGCCCATACCTCGCGCATGACGGCAAGTACGCGCGGCTCTCCTCCACGGCCGAGGTCTTCGAGATCGGCATGAACGCCGCCGTCGTGAAGCTCGCCGAGCAGAAGAAGGGCTTCGAGCGCAAGGCACCCGCCGCGCTCAAGGACCTCGGCGCACACCCCACATCGGGCGCGGCGATCCGGGTGATGGACGGGCGCTACGGCCCCTACGTGACCGACGGCACCACCAACGCGACGCTGCCCAAGGGCACCGACCCGCAGGCGCTGACGCTGGAAGCCGCCGCGACGCTGATCGACGAGAAAGCCGCCAAGGGCTC
>JACFNY010000238.1 GCA_019454625.1 Sphingomonadaceae bacterium | reverse complement strand
CCCGGTGAAGGACCCGACCTACGCCAGCTATCCGTATTACGACATCAGCTGGTTCGACAGCGTCGGCCGCAGCTTCTTCCTGCAACTGACCTACAAGCTGGGCGGCGAAGCCCTGTAAGGCGCCATACGAGGACGGGGCGTATTATCCTGCCCCGTCCCCACGCATCAACCCGCCCAAACCTCCCGGAACAGCCGGTCGAAATTCGCGCCGATGACCTTTTCGATGACGCGCGGCGGGTATTTCGCGCGCGCGAGTTCGGCGGCGATGATTTCCATGCGGCGGGCGCTGTTGAGGTCGGGGACGGCGACGGGGCCGTCGGCCTCGCCGGGGGCGCCGATACCGGCTTTCTGGCGGGCCTCGGCGGTCTTGCGGACGATGTCCATGTAGGCGGGGGAGATGTCGACGGGGGTGATGCTCTGGTCGCTGCCGATGCCGACGTGGTCCTCGCCGCAAAGGTTCAGGGCGTGGACGAGGTGGCGCATGAAGAGCGCGCGCGAGGGCGAGACGGGGTCGCGGCCGAGGAACGGCATCAGATAGATGCCGACGACGCCGCCGGTGTCCGCGACGGTGCGGAGCGCCGCGTCGGTCTGGTTGCGCTGGCTGTCGTAGATCGCACGGGCGCCGGTGTGCGAGCAGGTGATCGGCTTCGATGACGCCGCGGCGGCGTCGATCACCGTCTGCGGCGTGGCGTGGCCGGTATCGACGAGGATGCCGAGGCCGTTCATGCGCGCCACCGCCTCGCGCCCGAGCGGGGTGAGGCCCTCGCTGTCGGGCGACGAGCTGCCCGCGCCGAGCGGGTTGCGGTCGTTGTAGGTGAGCTGCATGATCTTCACCCACAGGCCGCCGAACGTGTCGATGAGGCTCAGGTCCTCGCCGATCATCCCCATGCCCTGAAAGCCGAAGATGATGCCGAGCTTGCCCGCCTTCTTGGCGGCGGCGAGATCGGCATGGCGCTTCACGAGCAGGAAATGATCCGGGTGCGCCTCGATGTGGCCAACCCACTTCGAGATTTCCTTCACCGTATCGACGAAGCTGCCCGGCCTGCCGACCGTGAGGTTGACGGCGGTGATGCCCGAGGCGCGGACGTTCGCGAGCTTTTCGGGCGTCAGCACGCCGGGCGGCGGATAGGGGACGTTCCACGTGTCCGGCGAGGCGAGCGCGTCGATGACGATGGCCTTCCGGTAGAGCGCCGCGACCGAGGCCGGAATGGTCTCGGCGGCGGCAGGCGCGATGCCCGCAAGCGCCGTGAGGCCGAGGCCGGCCGCGCCCATCGTGAAGGCGCGGCGGCTGATCTCGCTGTTATCGGTCATGGTCCCTCCCCCCTTTGCGGCTCAGCGCTTCGCGACGGCGTGGATCACGTCGACGTAGAACTTCTCCGCGTCGGTGATGCCCGCGACCTTGGAACCCGGCTTCGGGTCGATGACGATGAACTCGTTCGGCGCGTGCGCGCCCGTGCCGTAGCCGATGCCGGCCGAGACGATGGGCATCTTCAATATGTCCGTGAACACGTAGTAAGGCGCACTGCCCGCGAGGCGGGGCATGACGCTCGGCGTGATGCCGTACTTGCGGTAGGCGCCGATCACCGCCTGCACCAGCGGCTCCTTCACCGAGGACTGCGCGGGCGGATAGCCCGACAGGCGCGTCAGCTTGATGTCGGTGAAGCCCTTGGCGTCGAGGTGCGCGCGGATCAGGCGCTCGGACTCGTCGGGCGTCTGGTTGGGCACGAGGCGCGAATCGAACTTCGCGGTGAACTTGTGCGGCAGGATGGTCTTGGTGCCCTCGCCCGAATAGCCGCCCCAGATGCCGTCCATATTGAGCGTGGTGTTGAACAGATACTGGGTGATCGCCTCGCGGCCGCTCATCCCGTCGATCCACTTGTCCACGCCGAGCGACTTGCGCATCGCGGGCTCGTTCGCTTCCCAAGCCGGGAGGACGCCGTTGATGAGTTCCTGCTCCTCCTGCGTCGGCTGGCGGATCGAATCGTAGAAGCCGGGCACGGTGATGACGTTGCCGTCCGGCGAGGTGAGGCTCGCGATCGCCTGCGCAAGGCGGAGGCCCGGCGCATCGACGATGGCCTTGAGCGAGCTGTGGATCTCGGCGTCCTTGGGGCCGCCGTGAGGGCCGCCCTGTGCCTCCAGCTCGAAGTAGATGTTGCCCTTGACGCCGAGCGTCATCTGCACGCCGCCCGCCAGCGTCTGGCCCATCATCGGGAAGATGACGCCGCCGTTCGCCTGTTTCAGCCGGTCCGCGTACTTGGCGATGAGGTCCGGGTAGTGCGGCGAGCCGAGCTCCTCCTCGCCCTCGGCGAGCAGCATGACGTTCACCGGCAGCTTGCCCTCGGCCTCGATGATGGCCTCGAGCGCGTTCAAAAAGATGCGCTGCGGCCCCTTCTGGTTGGTGGCACCGCGCGCCATGAGAACGCGGCCGAGGTCGTGGTCCTCGACGATCGTGCCCGCGAAGGCGTCGACGTTCCAGCCGACCGGCTCGATCGGCTGCACGTCGTACATCATGTAGACGGCGATCGTGGTTTTCGCGCCCGCGTCGTAATAGCCCCAGACGCCGGGGTGGCGCGCGGTGGGCGCAAGCTCCGCCTCCTTGAAGCCGAGCGCCTTCAGGTCGTCGCGAAGCATCTCCGCCATCTGCGTAACGCCGTCGTTCTGCGCGCTGATCGAGCGCTGGCGTACCCAGCGCCGGACGTTCTCGACGTGCGCCGCCTTGTTGGCGTCGATGTAGCGGTAGGCGGCGGCGTGCTTGCCCTTATAGGCCGCGACCTTGCCCGCGTCGTAGGCCTTCTCGGTGGTGAACGGGAACTCGGGGCGCTTCGCCTCCTGCGCCGAGGCGGAGAACGCGAGGGCGGAAAGCGCGGCGGCGAGAAGTACGGACTTGCGGATCATTTGGGGGACTCCTTGAGGGTTATTCGGCGGCGGCGATCGGCGCGGGCACGGGCGGATCGACGTCCGTGAGGCCGAGCTGCTTCCAGTTGATGAGCGCGTTGTAGAGCATCCGGAACTCGCCGAGGTTCTGCCAGCGCCACACCGGGTTGGTGGCGAACATCAGGATGCGGCCCTCGCCCTGCGGGACGTTGAGGATCGCGGCGCGGTCCTTCACCTGCTCGGCGCCGCGCATGAAGCCGCTCAAGACGCCCTCCTTGCCGCCGGGGAACTCCATCATGACGCGGCCCTTCAGCCGCTCCGGCACGCCGAACAGCGCGTTCGACGCCCAGCGGACGGGCATCTCGGTCTCGTCGTAGCCGTAGAACACGGGGTTCTTCGGCTGGAGCACCTTCGCCTTCACGATCGGGCCGGGCGCGTAGAAATCGCCGGTGGTGCGCGTCGAGACGATGTCGTTCACGAGGCCGAACTCGACCGGCACGGCGCTGGCATCGCCCGTGGTGATGAGCGTGCCGCCCGCCTCCACGAACTTCCGAAGCTCGACCATGCCTTCGAGGCCCATGCCGCCGCGCACGTCCTCAGACGCGCCGTAGTCGCCGAGGAAGCGGTAGCGGTCCGTCTTCGTGTACGGCAGCGGCTTGCCCTTGATGGGGATGTCGAAGACGATGTCCCGCGTCGAGCGGCCCTGCGTCGGCAGGATGATGACGTCGTACCTGTCGCGGAGGTTCCCGGCGCGGACCTGCTCCTTGAAGACGAGGTCGTAGGCGATCTCGTGCCGGTCGAACGCGTAGCGCACCCAGCCGACCTTCTCGCTCGATCCCCACGTGCTGAACAGCGCCGTGCGCGGCAGCGTGGTTTCGTGCGCGGCGGGCTTGCCGCTCACCGACACGGCTTCAAGGCCAAGCGCCTCGACGGCGGGCTTCAGCGCGTCGTAGGCGCTGCCGTCGACGAGCAGGGAGCCCGCCGGTATGGTCTTGCCGCCCGCCTTGAAATCGGCCTGCGCGACGCCGACCTTCGCGTCCTTCAGGCGGTAGCGCAGCGTGGCGAGGCCGAC
>JACFNY010000237.1 GCA_019454625.1 Sphingomonadaceae bacterium | reverse complement strand
CTTCTACACGGTCGAGACGTTCGCGAACCCCGAGACGCTGATGGCGGTGCGGGACGGCGGCGCACCGTCGCAGGTCGCGGCGCTCCGCGCCGTCTTCGATCCCGCCTCGATCCGCGTCGAGCAACGGTTCGCGACATCGAAGGACGGCACGCGCATCCCCTATTTCGTCGTGCGCCCGGCGGGCAGCAAAGGCCCGCTGCCGACGATCATGCACGCCTACGGCGGCTTCCGCAGCGCGCAGAAGCCGACCTACCTCACCAGGAACCCCTACCAGATCGGCCCCGGCGGGCTGTTCTGGCTGAAGGACGGCGGCAGCTTCGTCATCGCCAACATCCGCGGCGGCGGCGAGTACGGCCCGGCGTGGCACGAGGCGGCGCTGCGCGAGAAGCGCCAGAACAGCTTCGACGACCTCTACGCCGTCGCCGAGGACCTGAAGCGCTCCGGCCTCACGTCGAAGCTCGGCGTGTCGGGCCGCTCGCAGGGCGGGATGCTGGTCGGCGTCGCCATGACGCAGCGGCCGGACCTGTTCGACGCCGTCATCATGGGCGTGCCGCTCGCCGACATGCTGCGCTACAACAGGCTGCTCGCGGGCGCGTCGTGGATGGGCGAATACGGCAACCCGGACGTGGCGGAGGACCGCGCCTTCATCGCGAAGTACTCGCCTTACCGGAACCTCCGCGCGGGCGCGGCCTACCCGCCCGTCATCATCTACACCTCGACGAAGGACGACCGCGTGCACCCCGGCCACGCCCGGAAGTTTGCAGCTCGCCTCGCCGCGCAAGGCCATCTCTTCGACTACTTTGAAAACATCGAAGGCGGCCACGCCGGCACCGCCAACGCCGCCGAACACGCCTACCGCGCCGCGCTGATGCTGAGCTTCGCGCGGCGGGAACTGATGGGGAAATGAGCATGGGTCTAGCAGGCTTCGACACGGACGCCTTCGTGCGCGCGACACTGGCCGAGGACCTCGGCGATGCGGGCGACATCACCTCCGCCGCCGTGATCCCGGCCGATGCGCGCTTTGGCGGCGTCATGGACAGCCGCGACGCCATCGTCGTCGCCGGCCTCGACATCGCCGCCGCCTTCTTCCGCGCGCTCGACCCGGACGTGCGGGTCGAGATGCTGGCCGCAGACGGCGACCGCGTTGCCGCGGGCACGGACCTGATGCGCCTCTCCGGCCTTGCCCGCGCCATGCTCACCGCCGAACGCTCGGCGCTCAACACCGTCCAGCACCTCTCCGGCATCGCGACGCTCACGCGCCGCTACGTCGACGCCATCGCTGGCACGGGCGCCACATTGCTCGACACGCGCAAGACCATTCCCGGGCTCCGCGTTCTCGAAAAATATGCGGTACGTATGGGCGGCGCGAAAAACCATCGCATGGGCCTGTGGGACGCGGCGATGATCAAGGACAACCACGTCGCCGTCGCCGGCGGCGTCGCCGAGGCCGTGCGCCGGGCAAAGGACGCGGGTATCGCCAGCATCATCCTGGAGGTCGACCGGCTCGACCAGATCGAGCCGGGCCTCGCGGCGGGCGCCATGCACCTGCTGCTCGACAACATGAGCGTGCCGGACATCCGCGCGGCCGTCAGCCTCGTCGCGGGCCGCGTGCCGATCGAAGCGTCGGGCGGCGTCAACCTCGACACCATCCGCGGCATCGCCGAAACCGGCGTCACCTACGTCTCGGTCGGCCGGATCACGCAGTCCGCGCCCGCCGCCGACATCGGGCTCGACCTTGCGAGCGCCTGAGCGCCTGCTCGTCGCGCTCTGCCTCGCCGCCTGCGGATCGGCTGGCGATTCCGCCGGAACCGCGACGGCGGAATGCAACATCCCCGCGAAACTCGATCTGCCGCGCGCCGCGAGCCTGCCGGACACGAAGCCCGACGCGCCCGCCGCCGCCTATGTGCTCGCGCTGTCGTGGTCGCCGGAATTCTGCCGCTTCCGCAAGGACGCGTCCGCCCACGCGGGCCAGTGCGCGGACAACGATTTCGACTTCATCCTGCACGGCCTCTGGGTGGACAGCGCGGCGGGCGCATCGCCTCGCGCCTGCACGGTCGCGCCGCCCGTGGGCGAAGCGCTCGTCCGCCAGCACTATTGCATGATGCCCTCGGCCCAATTGATGCAGCACCAGTGGGCCGCGCACGGCACCTGCGCCTTTTCGAGCGCGGAAGCTTATTTCGGCGCCGCGAAGTCGCTGTGGGACGGCGTGAAGCGGCCCGACCTCCGCCGGCTCCGCGGCGAGACGCTGACCGCCGGCATGGTGCGCGAGGCGTTCGTGAAGGCCAATATCGGCCTGCCGTCCGAAGCCATCGCCGTCGCCCGGAACAACCGCGGCTGGCTCACCGAGGTGCGCCTGTGCATGGACCTCGACTACAACTACGCAGCCTGCCGCACGCCGGGCGCGGATGACGGCGCGCGCGTGCTCATCTGGCGCGGCGGGTGATCGTGCCTTCCAGTACCGCCGTCTTCGGGTGGTGCCGGTCGAGGTGCTTCTTGATGATGCGGAGGTTGCGCGTGTTCGAGCGGAACACGACGTCCATCGCGTCACCGAGCAGCGGCACGAAGCCGAGCGCGGTGTCGAACAGCGTGTTCCCCGCCATGCGCGCGAGGCTCCAGCGCGACATGCCGAGGTTGCGCGCTTCCCAGATGATGTAGGCGGACATCAGCCCGGCGATGATGTCACCGCCGACCGGCACGAGGCCGAGCACGGCGTCGAGACCGATCTTGTAGTTGATGCCCGGGATCGTGATCGACCGTTCGAGCAGCGCTTCCAGCGCCTCGACGCGCGCCCGCACGGCGTGCGGATCGCGCGAGTCGAACCCGGCGCGGGACATGACCTCTTCGAACGCACGCGGGTTGACGCTCACCTTCAGCCTCCAAAGCCTGTGGCTGCGCTATTTGGTGACGACCGCTCCACATGCAAGGCGGGCGCCTGCATTTCCGGCCGGATCGGTGACGCCGTCGTCGGGCTGGGCGTGGACGACCACGGCCGCGCCGTCGGTATCGAGGATCGGCGTTTCGCCGCTGTAGAGCGTCGCGCCTTCGATGCGGGCCTCGATGCGCGCGGTGCCGTCGGCGCCCACCGTGACGTTCGGCAGATCACCCTTGTGGTGGCCGTGCTTCTGGCCCGTCGGGTTGAAGTGGGGGCCCGCGGACGTGAAGTCCGGCGGCGTGCACAGGCCGATGCCGTGGACATGGAAGGCATAGGTGCCGGGCGACCAGCCTTCCAGAACGAGCCCGACATCGACGCCGCCCTTCGCCTCGCTGAGCACGGCGCGCGCCTTGGTGGCGCCGTCCTTGTCGAGAAGCTGGGCGTAGGCAGCGGGCGGCGGCGCGGCGGGCGGGGCAGCAGGCTCCTCGGCCTTGCCCGCGCACGCGGCGGCGAGCAGGGCGGCGAACGGAATGGCGGTCGGCGAAACACGCATGGTCGATCTGTCCCCTGAAACGGTCCGGCGGATCAACGCACGCTAGCGCTTAAGGTTTCGCGTGCAACCTCAATCCATTGTCTTGACGATTTCCTCGACCATCTTCTTGGCGTCGGCGAGGAGCATCATGGTGTTGTCGCGGTAGAACAGCTCGTTGTCGACGCCAGCGTAGCCGACGCCGCCCATCGAACGCTTGATGAACAGCACGGTCTTCGCCTTTTCGACGTCGAGCACGGGCATACCGTAGATCGGCGAGGACTTGTCGGTCTTCGCCGCCGGGTTGGTGACGTCGTTGGCGCCGATCACGAAGGCGACATCGGCCTGCCCGAAATCGGTGTTGATGTCCTCGAGCTCGAACACCTCGTCGTAGGGCACGTTCGCCTCGGCGAGCAGCACGTTCATGTGCCCCGGCATACGGCCCGCGACAGGGTGGATCGCATAGCGCACGTCGACGCCGTGCGCCTTCTGCTTGTCGCCCATCTCGCGCCGCACGTGCTGCGCCTGCGCCACCGCCATGCCGTAGCCCGGCAC
>JACFNY010000236.1 GCA_019454625.1 Sphingomonadaceae bacterium | reverse complement strand
AAACCTGTTCTCGGCCATTCCCGTGGTCGGCGACAGCATCGTGACGCTGCTGCTCGGCGGCTTCGCGGTCGACAACGCCACGCTCAACCGCTTCTTCAGCCTGCACTACCTGCTGCCGTTCGTGATCGCGGGCGTCGTCATCCTGAAGATCTGGTCGCTGCACATCCCGGGTTCCAACAATCCGGCCGGCATCGACGTGAAGGGCCCGGCGGACACGCTGCCGTTCCACCCCTATTTCACGGTGAAGGACCTGTTCGGCGCGGGCGTCTACCTGATCGTCTTCTCGATCTTCCTGTTCTTCCTGCCGAACTTCCTCGGCCACCCGGACAACTACATTCCGGCGAATCCGATCTCGACCCCGGCGCACATCGTTCCCGAATGGTACTTCTGGCCGTTCTACGCGATCCTGCGCGCCTTCACGGTGGACTTCATCCTGCCGGCGAAGCTGTGGGGCGTGCTCGCCATGTTCGCGGCGATCATCCTGCTGTTCTTCCTGCCGTGGCTCGACGGCTCGAACGTCAAGTCGAACCGTTACAAGCCGGTCTCGAAGCAGCTGTTCTGGGTGCTGATGCTCGATCTCGCCATCCTCGGCTGGGTCGGCGGCGCGCCGGCTGAAGAGCCTTACGTGCGGATCAGCCAGATCGCGTCGATGTACTACTTCGCGCACTTCCTCATCATCCTGCCGATCGTCTCGCGCATCGAGCGGCCGCTCCCGCTGCCCAACTCGATCGCCGAAGCCGTACTCGGCAAGTCTGAACCCGCGCCCGCCAACGCGGCGGCGCAGCCGGCCGAATAAGGGACACGACGTCATGGTTCGTCTTTTCGGAATCGCCATCGGCGCCGTTTTCTGCGTGGTCCTGCTGTTCGCGGCGCTCGCTCCGCGCGAGGCCGCGGAGGTCGATCCGACGCTTGCGTTCCACGAGCACCCCAAGAAGGCCCATTGGTCGTGGGACGGCCCGATCGGCCTCGGCGTGTTCGGCGGCTATGACCGCGTGCAGCTGCAGCGCGGCTTTCA
This sequence comes from Sphingomonadaceae bacterium, assembly GCA_019454625.1. Classification (GTDB taxonomy): domain Bacteria; phylum Pseudomonadota; class Alphaproteobacteria; order Sphingomonadales; family Sphingomonadaceae; genus Sphingosinicella. The sequence goes on along the minus strand of JACFNY010000236.1, from coordinate 2,944 downwards.
GGTCTACAAGGAGGTCTGCTCGGCCTGCCACAGCCTGAACCGCGTCGCGTTCCGCAACCTCGGCGAGATCGGCTTCTCGGAGGCCGAGGTGAAGGCGATCGCCAAGAACTGGGTACACGAGGTGCCGACGATCAATCCGGACACGGGTGAAGCGTCGACGCGCCCCGCCATCCCGTCCGACAGGATTCCGCTCGTCTATGCGAACGAGATCGCCGCGCGCGCCGCGAACAACAACGCGCTGCCGCCAGACCTCTCGCTCATCACCAAGGCGCGGCACGACGGATCGAACTACGTCTATTCGCTGATCAGCGGCTATGCGGACGTTCCGGCGAACTTCCCGGCGGATCGCCGCCCCGAGGCGCCGCTGCATTACAACCCGTACTTCCACAGCCTCGCGATCGCGATGGCGCCGCCGCTCAGCGATGGTCAGGTGACCTATGCCGAAGGCCAGCCGGAAGCGACCGTCGACCAGATGGCGCAGGATGTCGCCGCGTTTCTCACCTGGGCCGCGGAACCGAAGCTCGAAGCGCGCAAGCGGGCGGGCGTGGGCGTGATCGCGTTCCTGCTGATCCTGACGACTCTCGCCTACCTCAGCTATCGCAGGGTCTGGGCCGGGGTGAAGCACTAGGGATCGAGGCCGGGCGGATGGGGGGCAGGCTCGGCATCATCGGCGGCAGCGGGCTCTATGCCCTCGGGTCGCTCGCCGACGTCGAGTGGCGCGCCGTCGACACACCCTTCGGACGCCCTTCCGACGACCTGCTGTTCGGGCGGCTCGGGCAGGCGGACCTCGTTTTCCTGCCCCGCCACGGCCGTGGCCACCGCCTGACGCCGTCAGAGGTTCCCTACCGCGCGAACATCGCCGCGCTGAAGGCGGCGGGCTGCACGCATGTGCTCTCGCTGTCGGCCTGCGGTTCGTTCAGGGAAGCGCTCAGCCCCGGCACGTTCGTGCTCGTCGACCAGTTCGTCGACCGGACGCGGGGCCGGGTGAAATCCTTCTTCGGCGACGGCATCGTCGCGCATGTCAGCCTCGCGGATCCGGTGTGCGGGCCGCTCGGCGCGCGCGTCGCGAACGCGGCGAAGGCGCTCGGCATCCCATTCGTTTCGGGCGGCACCTACCTCGTGATGGAAGGCCCGCAGTTCTCGACGCGCGCCGAATCGCGTGCCTACGTTGCGGCGGGCTTCGACGTGATCGGCATGACCAACATGCCCGAGGCCGCGCTCGCCCGCGAGGCGGAGCTTTGCTACGCCAGCGTCGCGATGGTGACCGACTACGACAGCTGGCGCCCGGCGGAAGAAGGTGCAAACGTCGCCGAGATCCTTGAAGTGATGCACGGCAACGGCGCGAACGCGCGGGCGCTCGTCGCGGCGGTCGCGGCGGCGTGGCCCGCCGGGCCTGCGGCTTGCCCGCAGGGCTGCGACCATGCGCTCGACCATGCCATCATCACCGATCCGGCGCTCTGGCCGCCGCCCACGGTCGAAAAGCTGCGCGGCATCGCCGGAAGGGTGCTGGCATGAGCGGTGCGAATGCCGATCCCCACGCCGATCTTCGCGCGCTCGTTCGCACCATTCCCGATCATCCGAAACCCGGCATCCTGTTTCGCGACATCACCACGCTGCTGCTCGATCCGGCGGGTTTCGCAGCGACGATCGACCGGATGGCGGACACCGTGTCAGGCCCCTTCGATCTCGTCGCGGGCATCGAGGCGCGGGGCTTCGTGTTCGCCGCCGCGCTCGCGCACCGGCTGAACGCGGGCGTGCTGCTCATCCGCAAGCGCAACAAGCTTCCGGGCGCAGTGATCGGCGTCAACTACGCGCTCGAATACGGCGAGGACCGCGTGGAGATGCACGCGGACGCCTGCGCGCCCGGCGCGCGCGTGCTGCTCGTCGACGACCTCATCGCCACCGGCGGCACGGCGATCGCCGGGGCCGAACTCATCCGCCGCGCGGGCGGCGTCGTCGCGCAGGCGGCGTTCGTGATCGACCTGCCCGATCTCGGCGGCGCGGACCGGCTGCGCGCCGCGGGCGTGGCGCCCGTGACGCTGATGGCGTTCGAAGGGCACTGAGCCTTTAGGCGGGCCGCCGCCGCACCAGGCCGATCGACTTCATCGTCATCACCGGCTCGTCGTTCTGGTTGAACACCGTGAGGTCGCTGTGCACAGAGCCCATGTCGGGTCTCGTGCGCGAAGGGCGCACCTCGGTGACCACAGTTTCCACGCGCAGGGTGTCACCGGGATAGACCGGCTTCAACCAGCGAAGCTGATCGACGCCCGGCGAACCGAGCCCGGCGTGGCGGTCGGCCGTGAGATTCTCCACGATCATGCGCATCGTCATCGCGCAGGTGTGCCAGCCGCTGGCGGAAAGACGGCCGAAGTATGTTTTCGCAGCTGCCGCATCGTCGAGATGGAAGGGCTGCGGGTCATACTTCGAGGCGAAGTCGACCACCTCCTCGCGCGTCACCTTGTAGTTGCCGAAGGCGGCGCGGTCGCCGGGATTGATGTCTTCAAGATACTTCATGGCATCCGTCATAGCGCACGGGCTCCCGGGGCATAGTCACACTTTGAAGGGGGTTCAGTCCGATGCCTTCAGGATCGGGGCCAGCGTCTCGGCGCGGCCGTCGACTCCCGGGACCGGCGCGATGCCGACGAGGCGCGCAAGCAGCGGATAGACATCGACGTTGTCGAACACCGGGAGCGCGATCCCGGACGCGATCGAGGGGCCGGCGGCGATGAACACGGCGGCCATGTCGGGCTCGGCCGGATCGTAGCCGTGCATACCCTTCAGGATATGCTCGCGATCCCGCGCCTGGATGGTCCAGCCGCTCGCCGCGAGGCAGAGGAATTCGGGGATGCGCGGGTTCTTGCCATAGGCGAAGCGCGCGGGAAGCGCGCCCTTGCGCCAGCACTGCATGTGCGCGTGCGCGGCGAGCAGCTTCGCTGCCACCTCG
>JACFNY010000235.1 GCA_019454625.1 Sphingomonadaceae bacterium | reverse complement strand
AGTCCGGGTTCGCGGCGCCGTCCGCGACGACGAGGATTTCGGACGGCCCCGCGACCATGTCGATGCCGACGCGCCCGTAAAGCTGGCGCTTGGCTTCGGCGACGAAGGCGTTGCCGGGGCCGGTGATCTTGTCCACCGGGCGGATCGTGTCCGTGCCGAAGGTGAACGCCGCGATCGCCTGCGCGCCGCCGACGCGGTAGATCTCGTCCACCCCCGCGAGGTGGGCTGCGTAGAGCACCAGCGGGTTGACCGCGCCGCCCGGCGTCGGCGTCGTCATCACGAGGCGGCGGACGCCCGCCACCTTGGCGGGGATCGCGTTCATCAGCACCGTCGAGGGGTAGCTCGCGAGGCCGCCCGGCACGTAGATGCCCACGTCGTCGATTGCCGACCAGCGCCACCCGGCGCGCACGCCCGCGGCGTCCACGGCGTCGTGGTCGGCCGGAAGCTGCCCGGCGTGGAACGCGCGGATGCGCTCCGCGGCAAGCTCCAGCGCCGCGCGCAGGTCGGGTGCGATCCCGTCCTTGGCGGCGGCGATTTCGGCCGCGGTGAAGCGCAGCGTCTCCGCCGTCACGTCCATCCGGTCGAAGCGCCGCGTCAGCTCGATAAGCGCCGCGTCGCCGCGCGCGCGGACGTCGGCGATGATCCCGGAAACGGCCTCCGAGACGTCGGTCGCCGTCTCGCGCCCCGCGTCCACGAAGTCCGCGAAACGCTGCGCGAAATCCGCGTCGGAGGTGGAAAGTTCAAGCGGCACCGGCGGCCTCCCGGAAGCGCTCGATCCACGGCGTGATCGCCGCCGCCTTGGTCTTGAAGGCGGCCCGGTTGACGATCAATCTGCTCGTCACCTCGGCTATTTTCTCTACTTCGACGAGCCCGTTCTCCTTGAGCGTGCGCCCGCTCGACACGAGGTCGACGATGCGCTGCGTGAGGCCGAGGCGCGGGGCAAGCTCCATCGCGCCGTTCAGTTTCACGCACTCCGCCTGCACGCCGCGCGCTGCGAAGTGCCGGCTGGTGAGGTTCGGGTACTTGGTGGCGACGCGCACGTGGCTCCAGCTGCGCGGGTCGTCGCCCGCCGCCATCTCCGCCGGTTCCGCCACCGAAAGCCGGCAGTGTCCGATGCCGAGGTCGACGGGCGCGTAGATCTCGGAGTAGGCGAACTCCATCAGCACGTCGTTGCCCGCGATGCCGAGGTCCGCCGCGCCGTGCGCCACGAAGGTCGCGACATCGAACGCGCGCACGCGGATGATCGAGAGGCCGGGGACGTTCGTGGCGAACTGAAGCGCGCGGCTGCTCTCGTCAGCGAACGACGCCTCGGGCTCGATTCCGGCGTGCGCCAGCAGCGGCAACGCTTCCTCAAGGATGCGTCCCTTAGGGATTGCAAAGACCAGTTCCGTTTTCATCGCGACTGCCTGTAAAGAAGGCGGTGCCGCGCCGCAACGGAGTCGGCGATCCGTGCGTGCGGACAAAAGAACATGCGGGGGGTGTGTATGGTCGACTGGTGGCGTTCTGGTCCGCAGATGGTCCGGCTGTGGCGCATGTCCGTGGAAACCTGGTCGGCCTCGATGGTCGTCATCGCGGAGCGCAGCGTCATGATCGGCAACGCGGCGATCTTCCCGGCGGCGTTCGACACGCAGGAATTCGGCCGCATGGTGCCCGAAAAGCTGGACGCCTTCACGCGCGGCATGATGGGCGCGGCGCGCGCCCGCGACCCCATCGAGGCGGCGGAAAACGCGCTCGCGCCCGTCCACAGCCGCGTCACCGCGAACGCGCGGCGCCTGCGCCGCCGCTGAACTACGGGCTGTACTGGGCCAACAGTAACCTTGCGTTTCCGTGCCTTTTCCGCCAAGGGCAGGCAGCATTTGCGGGCACGCTTGCCCGCGCAAGGAGACTGAATGGCGAAGGAAGAACTTCTGGAAATGCGGGGGACGGTCACCGAACTGCTCCCCAACGCTATGTTCCGCGTGAAGCTGGAAAACGATCACGAGATTTTGGGCCACACCGCCGGCAAGATGCGTAAGAACCGTATCCGCGTGCTCGTCGGCGACGAGGTGCTCGTCGAGCTGACGCCCTACGACCTCACCAAGGGCCGCATCACCTACCGTTTCAAGTAACGGAACCGTTTCGTGCCGGCGCTGGTCCTTGCCTCATCGAGCCCGCGCCGCCGCGCCCTTCTCGAACAGATCGGCCTCGTTCCGGCGCGCACGCTTTCGCCCGACATCGACGAAACACCCCGGCGTGGAGAGCTGCCCCGCGACTATGCTGTGCGCCTTGCCGCCGAGAAGGCCGCCGCCGTGCCGCGCGGTCCGGGCGAGGCGGTGATCGCGGGGGACACGACGGTCGCTGCGGGCCGCCGCATCCTGCCGCCCGCCGACACCGACGATGTCGTCCGACAATGCCTCGCGCTGCTCTCCGGGCGGCGGCACCGCGTCTACAGCGCCGTCGCCGTCATCGACGCGGACGGGCGGCTGCGCGAGCGCGTTGCCGAGAGTATCGTCGCCTTCAAGCGGCTCTCGGCCGCCGAAATCGACGCCTACGTTCGCTCGGGCGAGGGGCGCGGCAAGGCGGGCGGCTATGCCATACAGGGCCGCGCCGCCGCCTTCGTGCGCTTCCTCTCCGGCAGCTATTCGGGTGTCGTCGGCCTGCCGCTCTACGAGGCGGCGGCGCTCCTTGCCGCGTCCGGCATCGTTCCCTCCGATGGCTGAATGGCTGATCGAGCGGGGCATCGGCGAAACCCGTGCCGCGCGGATCGAGGACGGCGGGATCGCCGAAATGCGGATCATCCGCGAAGGTCGGGGGTCGCGCGCGGGCGAGGTGTGGGACGCGCGGCTGACGGCGAAGCTCGGCGCGCGGCGCGGCATCGTTCTGCTGGGGGCGGATGAAGCCCTGCTTGAGCCCATGCCCGCCGGTCTCGCCGAAGGCGGTCTGGCGCGCGTCGTCGTGGTACGCGAACCGATTCCGGAGCGCGGCCGTCCGAGGCTTGCGAAGGTGCGCGCGGAAGGTGTTCCTGGCGCATCGCCGGGCCTGATCGCGGCTACCGCCAAGTTCAATCCGCCGGGTGTGCGCGTCCTCGGCCACGGCGAAACGCTCGACGATTGGGGCTGGGACGAAGCGCTCGCCGAGGCCGAAAGCGGTCTTGTGCCCTTTCCCGGCGGCAGCCTCGCGATCGCGCCGACCCCGGCGATGACGACCATCGACATCGACGGCGACCTCCCTGCAGTGGACCTCGCGATGGTAGGGGTCCGTGCTGCCGCTGCTGCGATCCGCCGCCTCGACATCGGCGGCTCCATCGGTATCGACCTGCCGACGCTGCGCGACAAGGCGGCGCGGCAGGTGGCTGGCGGGCTTGTCGACGCGCTGCTCCCGCAGCCCTTCGAGCGCACGGCGGTGAACGGCTTCGGTTTCTTGCAGATCGTGTGTCCACGCCAGCGCGCCTCGATCGTCGAGCTTGTGCAGAACGCGCCCGTGGAGACCGCCGCGCTTGCGCTCCTCCGTGTCGCCGAACGCACGCCGGGCGCGGGGCCGCGCACGCTCACCGCCGCGCCGCGCGTCGCCGCGTGGCTGCGGAACCGGCTCGCGTTGCTTGCCGAGCTGGAGCGCCGCATCGGTGCGCCGGTAGCGCTGGCCGAAGACGCCGCGCTCGGGTTACAAGCAGGTCATGTCCATGCCGCCCAGACCTGACTCGCGCCTCGGTCGCTGCCCCGTCTGCGGCAAACCGGAAACGGCGGCGCTGAAGCCCTTCTGCTCGCAGCTTTGCCGCGATCGCGACCTCATCTCGTGGCTCGACGAACGCTACCGCGTCCCCGTCCATCCGGACGAGGAACTGCCCGCAGAGGATTGATGCGCGGGTGCTGGACAAGCCCCGCCGCGCCCATTAAGAGGCGCGCTTCATTCCGCTTGCGCCGGGATGTGCCCAGGTAGCTCAGTTGGTAGAGCATGCGACTGAAAATCGCAGTGTCGGTGGTT
>JACFNY010000234.1 GCA_019454625.1 Sphingomonadaceae bacterium | reverse complement strand
CGGCGGGCGCCTCGCGGCACAGATACTCGATCGCGTCCTGGTCGCCCAGCCAGTCCGACCCCTTCACGGTGTCGTACATGTGCCACGTCCAGTGGTCCGGCCCCATGTTGCCGAGGCTCGCGGCGATGCCGCCCTGCGCCGCGACCGTGTGCGAGCGCGTGGGGAACACCTTGGTGATGCAGGCGGTCTTGAGGCCCGCTTCCGCGATGCCCATCGTGGCGCGGAGCCCCGAGCCGCCCGCGCCGACGACGACGGCGTCATAGGTGTGGTCGATGATCTGGTAGCTGCTAGTCATTGCGTTTTGGGTCCGTCAGGCGCCGAGCGCGATCTTGAGAATGGAGAAGACGCCGACGAGGCCGCCGGCGACCGCGAAGGCGTTGAGCGCGAGCAGCGCCGCGACCTTGTTGCCCTCGCTGTGCAGATAATCTTCGATCAGGACCTGAAGACCGAGCCGCAAGTGCCAGAAAACGCTGACGACGAACAGGATCAGCGGCACCGCGACGAGCGGCTGGCCCATCCAGCCCGTCACCGTCTGGTGGCCGAGGTCCGGCAGGCGCACGAGCGACACGATGAACCAGACGACGAGCAGCAGGTTCGAGACGGCGGTGACGCGCTGCAGCCACCAGTGATGCACGCCGCTCTTCGCCGCGCCGAGGCCGCGCACGCGGCCGATTTCGGTTCCACGTCCCATTCGGACAAGCTCCTCAGACGTACAGGATGATCGCCCACGTGACCGCGGTGAGCGTCAGCGAGGCGAGGATGGTGAGCTGGGCGGTGCGCTTCGAGGTGGGGATGTCGTAGCCCCAGCCGGTGTCCATCGCGAGGTGGCGGAGCCCCGACATCATGTGCTGATAGACGGCCCACGTCAGCGCGACGAGGACGGCGATCCCGAACCAGCCCGACGCGATCGACAGGAAGGTCTCGTAGGCCTCGGGTCCCGTGGCGGCGGCGACCAGCCACCAGAGGAACAGCAGCGTGCCGCCGATGGCGAGGCCGTCGCCCGTGACGCGGTGCAGGATCGAAACCAGCATGTGGACGCGCCAGCGCCAGATGCCGAGGTGCGGTGAAAGCGGCCGGTTCACGGATGCCACGCTTTTATCCCCAGTTGAGTGCCCTTTTTCACGGGTGCTTTTAGGCCGCGCGGCGAGTCGTGCAACTCTTATGCTTGCAAACGATTCGCAACTACGCCGATTCAGGCGCCGCGCAGCCGTTCGAGCGTCGGAAAGCGCGGGTTGTCGACGCCGAGCCGCGCCGCGACGCCCGCCTCCAACGCGTCCAGAAGACCCGGCGTCTCCACCGTCCATTCGCCCGCGCGGATGCGCGCGCACGCCGCCACGACGCGTTCTCCGGCGGGCACATCGGGCAGCAATGCGCCGAGCGCTTCGGCCTCCGCCTCGGCCGGGTGCTCGCGCAACTCGCGGACGGCGATGGCGAGCGCGTTTGCGGCGACCTTGGCGTGGAACGCCATGCGCCCCTCGAGCGCGCCTTCCGCGTCCCTGAGGAAGGCGGCGGCGGCCTCGATGAGGTCGGCGGCTTCGATGTTCGACCGCATCGTTCAGAGCGCTCCGTGCTTCAGCATGTAGAGAAGATCGGCCTCGGTTTCCGAGACGCGACGGGCGATGGCGGCGCGCTCGACGGAAGCGACCTCGCCCGAAAGGTGCGCGGCGCCCATCTGCATACACATCACGCCCCAGCGCAACGAGCCGAGCATCTCGAAGGCGAGCGCGAGGTCGCGGTCCACGCGCCTGCCGCCTGCCGCCTCGTAGGCCGCGTAGAACGCCTCGCGCTCCGCGAAGCCGCCCACGGGCATCTGCGTCTGCCCGAAGCGCCACGTGTTGGTGGAAAGCCAGCCGATGTCGAGCAGCGGATGGCCGATGTGCGCGAGTTCCCAGTCGACGACCGCCGCGAGGCCCGTATCCCCGACGATGAAGTTGCCCGAGCGGAAATCGCCGTGCACGAGCGCGAGGTCGCCGTCCTCGGGCAACCTCCGGGCAAGCTCGGCGAAGGCCAGCTCGAACACCGGAACCGCCCCTTCGCAGCGGTCGTAGGTGTCGCGGATCTCGCGGAGCTGCGCCTGCGGCGTCAGCACCGGAAGCCGGAGGTCGGCGACCGCCTCCGCCCCGATCGCGTGGATGCGGGCGAGCGCCTCCGCGCAGTCCGCGAGCATGGCCGCGCGCGCGTCCGCATGGCCCGCGTCGCGCAGCCAGCGCGGCGCCAGCGTCTCGCCCTCCACGAACGCCATGACGAAGCCCTCGCCGAGCCCGTCCTGCGGCGTCAGCACGGCGATCACCGGCGCGACGCGGACGCCCGCGTTGCCGGCGCGCGTCTGCAAAGCCGCCTGCACGGCCCGCGACATGCCGTCCTCCGCCTTGCCGGGCGGTGCGACCTGCAGGATCAGCCGCCACCGTTCGCCGTCGCGCACGGCATCCACCGCGTAGGTGAGCGAATTCGCCCCGCCCGAAAGCGGGATCACGGCCTCGACGTCCACATGGCCGGGCACTGCGCGCTCGAGCACGCGGGCAAGGCGTTCGCGCGCCGCCCCCGGATCGGTCCTGTCCTGTTCCATTCCGGGCACGGTAGCGCATCCTCGCGGCACCGCAACTGCGTGATCTAACGGGACGTTAACCCCGATCGGCTAGGGTGTTCCGTACTCGGCACCCAACTTGCGCGAAAAGCAGGCGACAGAACCAAACGCATGATCGACAACGAAACGGTCTCCTGGCGGGAGCGGCTGCGCTCCTATCGCATCACGGACGAGGACCAGCGCCTGATGCCCGAGCTCTGGCAGGCGCTGGAGCCGGTCGCGCCGCAGATGGCCGAGGCGTTCTGGGAGGTCTTCGGGCCCTCGGCGGGCGCGGGCGACGACCTGACGCCCGAGCACAAGCGCATCATGATCGAGAACAGCGTCGCCTACACGCGGCAGAACCTCACCGATCCGCTCGACGCCGCGTGGATGGAGCGCGTCGCGCTGCACGGCAACGGCGTGTTCGCGGCAGGCGCGAAGAGCCACGAGGCGGTGGGCGCGTTCAGCTGCGCCTACGATGTCGCCTACGCGCACCTGCCGCATGTCATCGAGGACCGCACGAAGCTCGGCAAGATGCTGCGCGTGCTTTCCAAGATCTGCGAGCTGGAGGTTGACCTCGTGCTGACGCGCGTGCTGGTGCTGCGCGACAGGCAGCGCACCGACGAGATCCACGCCTACGGCGAGAAGTTCCGCACGCTGATCGCGAGCGCCGTCGAGCGCACCTCGCAGCGCTCAGCCGCCGTGCGCGCTCAGTCCGCGACCGCCGCGATCAAGGCGCGCGACATGCTTTCGAAATCCGCCGAGGTCGCCGCCGCCGCCGAGCAGTCTGCTATGGCGATGCGGCAGGCGGCGGAGACGGCCGCCGGGCTGATCCGCACCATCGAGGAAACCCGCGCCGAGGTGGACGGCGCCGCGACCGTCGCCGACCGCGCCACGTCGCAGGCGGGCGAGGCGGTCGATTCGGTGACGCTGCTCGCCCGGCACAGCGAGACGATCGAGTCGATCGTCAGCCTGATCCGCGACATCGCTGGGCAGACCAACCTCCTCGCGCTCAACGCCACGATCGAGGCGGCGCGCGCGGGCGAGGCCGGGCGCGGCTTCGCCGTCGTCGCGCAGGAGGTGAAGTCGCTCGCCGGGCAGACCGCGCGTGCGACCGACGACATCGCCAAGCAGATCGCCGCCATTCAGGCCGCGACGCAGAGCACCGTCGCTGCCAACGGCTCGATCCGCGAGACGGTGGACGGCGTTCGCCGCTCCGCCGAGCGCATCAAGGGCGCAATGGACAATCAGGCTGCGACCGTGACGATGATCACCGGCTCGGTCGACGAAACCGCGCTCTCCGCCGACGCCATGTCCGCCGCCATCGCCAGCATCCGCCAGACCACCGAAAGCGTGGCGAGCGAGGTGGACACGGTACGCGTCGTCTTCGCCGAGGTGGACGAGCAATTGACG
>JACFNY010000233.1:1149-3987 GCA_019454625.1 Sphingomonadaceae bacterium | reverse complement strand
TACCAGGCGGGCGAATACGCCGCCGCCGTCGATACGCTGGAGCAGGCGGTCGCGGCGGTCGCCGACGATCCCGTCATCACCGAGCACCTCGGCGATGCCTACTGGATGGTCGGCCGCCGCATCGAGGCGCGCCACCGCTGGAGGGCCGCGCTCGACGCCGGGCCGACGCCCGAGCGCGCCGAGACGCTGGAGGCGAAGTACGACTACGGGCTCGACCTCGCGCTGAGGGACCTCGCGCCGAAGGATACGGCGAAGAAGTGACCGGCGACGCGGCCGCCGAGACCGGCTGGGCGAAGATCAATCTCGCGCTCCACGTGCGCCGCCGCCGCGCGGACGGCTACCACGACATCGAGACGATCTTCGCGTTCGCGGATTTCGGGGACATGCTCACCGTGCGGGCGTCGGATGACGTCACGCTCGCGATTCGCGGCCCGTTCGGCGCGGGCCTGCCGGCGGACGAGGACAACCTCGTGATGCGGGCGGCGCGGGCGCTCGCGAGCGCCTGCGACGTCGCGGCGGGCGCGGCGCTCACGCTCGACAAGCGCCTGCCGGTCGCCTCGGGGATCGGCGGCGGATCGGCGGACGCGGCGGCGGCGCTACGGCTGCTGAACCGTTTCTGGGGCATCGGCGCCGACGAGGCGGCGCTGCGCGCAATCGCCGCACCGCTCGGCGCGGACGTGCCCGCCTGCGTCGGCAGCCGCACGCAGCGCGGCGACGGGGCAGGGGAGCAGCTTCGCGGCCTCGCCGCCGACGACCTGAGGGGCAAAGCCGTGCTGCTCGTCAATCCGGGCGTGCCGCTCGCAACCGGACCCGTGTTCGCCGCGTGGGACGGCATCGACCGGGGCGCGCTTGCAGGCGGCCCGCCGCTCGCCGCCGCACAGGGCGCCCGGAACGACCTCCAAGCGCCCGCCGTTTCGCTGTGCCCCGCCATCGGTGCGGTGCTCGAAGCGCTGGCCGCCCGGCCGGGCGCGGCGCTCACGCGCATGTCCGGGTCGGGCGCGACCTGCTTCGCACTGTTCGAAGCCGATGCGGACGCGGAGGCCGCGCGCGCCGCCATCGCGGCCGCATATCCGGGCTGGTGGGCGGCGGCGGGCAGACTGCGCTGACTGTCCCGGAACGGGGCAGGCGGGACAGGTTCGCAAAAGTGACGTCACTCGCAACCGATTGATTCAAAACGATTGATATTCTGGCATCGGCCTTGCTGCGGCAGGACCGGCAGCGCGAGGATGTCTGTACGGACAGGCCCCGCAGCTTTCGGTCTGGGTCGATTGCCTGAGCTGACCCACACCGAGAAACTGACGGCGGAACGCATCGAGTTTGCGTCCGCCGTTTTTTTTTGTGCGCCAAGCGCCTATAGCGGCTTGCTGAAACAGGGCAGAGCGGCACGGATTTATGGCCTATCGTTTCACGCCGGGCGACGCGGATGTCGAGGCGGCGCTCAGGCGGATCGCGGCCGAGCAGCTTGACGGCGCGCTCGCCGCACTGGCGACGGCGGACGACGATCTCGAACGCAGCGTCCACGGCGTCCGCACCGCGACCAAGCGGCTGCGCGCGCTGCTGCGGCTGCTGCGCGCGGCCTTTCCGGGCCATGCCGACGCGAACGCCGCGCTGCGCACGCTGGCCGGGCGGCTCGCGGACGTGCGCGAGGCGCAGGTGCTGCTCGCGACGTTCGACAGCGTTGCGAACGAAGCGGGCAAGAGCGGCAGGGGCGGCGGCAAGACGATCGCCGCATTCCGGGGGAAGCTGGAGGCCGAGGAGCAGGCGGCCGCGGAGCGCGTGCGCGGCGCGGTGCTGGACGAGACGGAGGCGCGGCTGCTTGCCCTGCGAAGCGCCGTGGGTGACTGGACGCTCGAACGCGACGGCTTCGGTGCGCTTCGCAAGGGGCTGCGGCGGACCTGCCGCAAGGCGTCGGCGCTGATGGCCGAGGCGGCGGACGGCGACATCGAGGCCTTCCACGAGTGGCGCAAGCACGTCAAGGACCACGGCTTCCAGGTGCGCCTGCTCCACGACATCGACCCCGGCCTCGGCGCGCGCGGCGAGATGCTGGGCCGGCTCGGCAACCTCCTCGGCGAGCAGCACGACCTCTGCGCGCTGGAGGAACGGCTTCACGAGCGCCCGGAAAAGACGCTGCGGCGGCTGGAAAGGCCGCGGCCGAACGGCGGCACGGGCTCGAAAAGGAGGCGCTGAAGCTCGGCGCCGTGCTGTTCGAGGAGCCCTGCAAGGCGCGCCTCCGCCGCTGGGAGCGCGCGTGGGGCGGCTGGCGCGCCGCCGCGTGACGGACAGCGCATGACGGCCAAGACCTGATGGCGCGCGAGATCGAACGCAAGTTCCTGGTGGCGGGAGACGGCTGGCGCGCGCGCGTCGTGCGCAGCCGGGCGATGGCGCAGGCCTATATCGCGCGCGGCGAGCACGCCTCGGTCCGCGTCCGCATCATCGACGAGGCGCTGGGCAGGCTCACCATCAAGGGCCGCGCCTCCGGCCTCGCCCGCGACGAGTTCGAATACGACATACCGCCGGAGGACGCGCGGGCGCTGATCGCGCTGCGCGGCGGGCGCTTGCTCGCCAAGCGGCGATATGACGTCATCGAGGATGGGCGGCTCTGGGAAGTCGATGTTTTCGAAGGCGAGTTTTCAGGGCTCGTGATCGCGGAGTGCGAGCTGGAGCGCGAGGACGAAGCCGTGATCCGGCCCGGCTGGCTGGGGCGCGAGGTGACCGCCGATCCGCGCTACTACAACGCGGCGCTCGCCGCGCACGGCCTGCCGCCGGGCTGATGCCGGACGATCAGTAGGCGGCGAACACCGGCTTGCCGCGTCTGGCGGCCGGGGCCTTCGGCGTCTC
>JACFNY010000233.1:0-1139 GCA_019454625.1 Sphingomonadaceae bacterium | reverse complement strand
TGGGCGCGCCGCCGCTGAACAGCACGAACACGCCGCCGGGCGCGGGCTTGCCGTCGCCGGGGGCCGCCGAACCCGCAGCCGCCACGGCTGCACCGAGAATGAGCGCAGACTTGAGCATGTCGTCCTCCCGAGACGATCTTGCGCCTGATACGCGATACACGGCTTCCGTCCCCCGGACAATCGCCGTGGGGCGCACGGCCCTTGCATTTCGCGGCGCACGGCGTTAAGGGGCGCGCCATTCCACAGATGCGGGAACATATCCGGTGGGCGGCCTGCCGCCTTCCTCCTGCATCGAGGTAGAACCGGAAGGAGAAACGAACATGGCGGCACCCGTCGTTACGATGGCGCAGCTTTTGGAAGCCGGCGCCCACTTTGGTCACCAGACGCACCGTTGGAACCCGAAGATGAAGCCCTACATCTTCGGCGACCGCAACGGCGTGCACATCATCGACCTGTCGCAGTCCGTGCCGCAGTTCGCGCGCGCGCTGGAGTTCGTCCGCGCCACCGTCGCGGCCGGCGGCAAGGTGCTGTTCGTCGGCACCAAGCGCCAGGCGCAGGAGCCGATCGCGGAAGCCGCGCGCCGCTCGCGCCAGCACTTCGTGAACCACCGCTGGCTGGGCGGTATGCTCACCAACTGGAAGACGATCTCGCAGTCGATCCGCAAGTTCAAGCAGCTCGAGGAGCAGCTTGCCGGCGACACGCACGGCCTCACCAAGAAGGAAGTGCTGAAGATGACGCGCGAGCGCGACAAGTTCGAGGCTTCGCTCGGCGGCATCCGCGACATGGGCGGCCTGCCCGACGTGATGTTCGTCATCGACACCAACAAGGAAGACCTCGCCGTCAAGGAAGCCAACGTGCTCGGCATCCCGGTGATCGCCATCCTCGACACGAACAGCGATCCGAGCGGAATCGCCTTCCCGATTCCCGGTAACGACGACGCCTCGCGCGCCATCCGCCTCTACTGCGATGCGATCGCGGACGCGGTGCTCGGCGGCAACCAGAACCGTCAGCGCGATCTCGGCGCGGACCTCGGCGCAGCGGCCGAGCCGCAGGCCGACGTCGCCGCCTGACGCCCCGCACGCCGCGTTTCGGGCGGCGTGTCACAAAACGGAAGGGGCGGCGCCGTAACGGGCAGCCGC
>JACFNY010000232.1 GCA_019454625.1 Sphingomonadaceae bacterium | reverse complement strand
CGCCGCGCCGTCGTTGACGCCGCTGGCGTTACCCGCCGTGATCGTGCCGTCGGCGCGCACGATGGGGCGGAGCTTGCCGAGCGCTTCCATGCTCGTCTCGCGCGGGTGCTCGTCGCGGTCGACGACGACGGGGTCGCCCTTCCTGCGCGCGATGGTGACGGGCACGATCTCCTCGGCGAGGCGGCCGCTCGCCTGCGCGGCGGCGGCGCGGCGCTGGCTCTCGACCGCAAACCGGTCCTGGTCCTCGCGCGAGACGCCGAAGTCGTCCGCGACGTTCTCCGCCGTCTCGGGCATCGAATCGATGCCGAAGCCCGCCTTCATCAGCGGGTTCACGAAGCGCCAGCCGATGGTGGTGTCGTAGACGGCATTGCCGCGCGAGAAGGCGCTGTCCGCTTTCGGCATCACGAAGGGCGCGCGCGTCATGCTCTCGACGCCGCCCGCCACGATGAAATCGGCGTCGCCGGCACGAATCGCGCGCGCCGCCATCGCCACCGCGTCGAGGCCGGAGCCGCACAGGCGGTTGATCGTCGTGCCCGGCGCGCTGTCGCCGAGGCCCGCGAGCAGCGCCGCCATGCGCGCGACGTTGCGGTTGTCCTCGCCCGCCTGGTTGGCGCAGCCGAGGATCACGTCGTCGAGCGCGGCCCAGTCGATGCCGGGGTTGCGCGCGGCGAGCGCCTTCAGCGGCACCGCCGCGAGGTCGTCCGGCCGGACCTCCGCGAGCGACCCGCTGTAGCGGCCGATCGGCGTGCGCGCGGCGTCGCAGATGAAAGCTTCCGTCATGATTGTCCCTCTTCGATGACGGGCCCGCCGATGGTGCGGCTGAGCCCCTGGAATTCAGCGATGATGCGGCCGTCTTCGCCGAAGACGCTGACGGCGTATACCCCCGTCCGGCCCTTCGCGGCGCGCTCGCGCGCTTCGGCGACGAGCCGCTCGCCCGCGCGGCCCGCATCTATGAAGCTGATGCTGGCGTGCTGCGCCACAGTCTGCACGTTGCGCGAATTGCAGGCGTAGGCGAACGCGGTGTCGGCGAGCAGGAAGACCATGCCGCCGTGCGCCATGCCGAAGCCGTTCAGCATGGCGGGCGACAGCCGCATGGCGACGCGCGCATAACCTTCGCCCGCCGCCTCGATCTCAAGGCCGAAGGCGGGCGTGGTGCCTTCCTTCGCGGCCATTGCGCGGGCGATGCGGAGCGCCGTATCGTCGGCGGAAAGCGGTGCGGAATTCGGCGGCTTCGGCTTCGTCGTGTCAGGCATGGCGAGGCAGATAGCGGGCGATTTCGCGCTTGCCAATAATTGTTCGACCGTTCATTTTATCATTAACAATTGCGGAGGGAGGTGGGCGTGTCTTTCGAAACGATCGTGTTCGACATCAGCGAGGGCGTCGCGACGCTGACGCTGAACCGTCCCGACCGTCTCAACAGCTTCACCGTGCAGATGCACGGCGAGGTTGCCGCAGCGCTCGACCGCACCGAGAAGGAGGGCGCGCGCGCCCTGCTGCTGACGGGTGCGGGGCGCGGTTTCTGCGCGGGGCAGGACCTCTCCGACCGTGCCGTGGCGCCGGGCGAATCGGCCGTCGACCTCGGCGATTCGGTGGAGCGTTTCTACAATCCGCTGATCCGCCGATTGAACACGATTCCCATCCCGGTCGTCTGCGCCGTGAACGGCGTCGCCGAGGGCGCAGGCGCCAACATCGCGCTTGCCTGCGACATCGTGCTTGCAGCGAAAAGCGCGAAGTTCATCCAGTCCTTCGCGGCTATCGGCCTCATCCCCGACAGCGGCGGCACGTGGGTGCTGCCGCGCCTCGTCGGGCAGGCGCGCGCGCTCGGTCTCGCCATCACCGGCGAGCCGCTCAGCGCCGAGCGTGCCGAGGAGTGGGGCCTCATCTGGAAGTGCGTTGACGACGAGGCGCTCGCCGAAGAGGCGCGCGCGCTTGCCGTCCGCCTCGCCGCCGGACCGACGCAGGGCCTCGCCGCCACGCGGCAGGCGATCCGCGGCGCATGGGCGAACACGCTCGACGCCGAGCTCGACAACGAGCGCGACCTGATGCGCCGCCTCGGCTTTTCCGCCGACTACAAGGAAGGTGTCGCCGCCTTCATGGAAAAGCGCAAACCCAAGTTTACCGGCGCCTGAGCCGATTTCCTCAGCCGATTTTCGGAGCCATTCCCGCATGACCAAGATTCTCGAAAACTACGCCGAAGGCCGCTGGATGAAGAGCGCCGGCGGGCTCGCGCCCATCCACTCCGCGCTCACCGGCGCGGTCGTTGCCGAGACGGGCAGCGACGGCCTCGATTTCGGCGGCATGGCGGATTACGCGCGCAAGAAAGGCGGCAAGGCGCTGCGCGCGATGACCTTTCATGAGCGCGCGCTGATGCTGAAGGCGCTGGGCCAGGCGATCATGGAGCGCAAGGAAGAGCTCTACGACCTGTCGTGGGACACGGGCGCGACGCGCGCCGACAGCTGGATCGACATCGAGGGCGGCGCGGGCACCTTGTTCTCCTACGCCTCCAAGGGGCGGCGCGAGCTGCCGAACGACCGCGTGCTTCTGGACGGCGACACCGAGGTGCTGGCGCGCGACGGCAGCTTCATCGGCCAGCACGTCTACACCTCGATGCAGGGCTTCGCGCTCCACATCAACGCGTTCAACTTCCCCGTGTGGGGAATGCTCGAAAAGCTCGGGCCGACGCTGCTCGCGGGCGTTCCCGCCATCGTGAAGCCCGCGTCCGCCACGGCTTACGTGGCCGAGGCGGCGTTCCGTATCATGATCGAAAGCGGCGTGCTGCCCGAAGGCGCGCTCCAGTTCATCGCCGGGATGCCGGGCGACCTCTTCGAGCATCTGACCGGGCAGGATTCGGTGGCGTTCACGGGCTCGGCCGCCACCGCCGCGAAACTCCAGCAGGTCCCGGTGATCGCGCGCAAGGCGGTGCGCTTCACGGCGGAGCGCGATTCGCTCAATGCCTCGATCCTCGCGCCGGACGCCGTGCCGGGCACGCCCGAGTTCGACCTGTTCGTGAAGGAGGTCGCGCGCGAGATGACGGTGAAGGCCGGGCAGAAGTGCACCGCGATCCGCCGCGCGCTGGTGCCCGCGGGCCTGATCGACGCGGTGCAGGAGGCGCTCTCCGCGCGCCTCGCGAAGACGGTGGTCGGTGATCCGCGTCAGGAAGGCGTTACCATGGGCGCGCTCGTCAGCCGCGGCCAGCTTGCGGACGTGCGCGCCAAGGTGGCCGAGCTTTCGGCGGTCGCGCCGGTCGTCTACGGCGATCCGAATGGCGATCCGAACAGGGCGGACGACGGAAAGGGCGCATTCTTCGCGCCGGTGCTGATGCGCACCGACGATCCGTGGAAGGCGGAGGCGATCCACGAGGTGGAGGCGTTCGGCCCGGTCTCGACGCTGATGCCCTACGCCGACCTTGCCGATGCGGCGGCGCTCGCCAACCACGGTAAGGGGTCGCTGGCCGTCTCGGTGTTCACGCACGACGGCGCCACGGCGCGCGAACTGGTGCTCGAATCGGGCGCGTTCCACGGGCGCATGGCGTTCCTGAACCGCGAATCCGCGAAGACCTCCACGGGCCACGGCTCGCCGCTCCCGGTCCTCGTCCACGGCGGCCCCGGCCGCGCGGGCGGCGGCGAGGAGATGGGCGGCATACGCGGCGTGAAGCATTACATGCAGCGCACCGCGCTTCAGGGCGATCCGGGCCTGCTGTCGAAGGCGCTCGGCGAGTATCTCCCCGGCGCGCCGATGGACGAGGGCACGGTGCACCCGTTCCGCCTGCGCCTCGGCGAGCTGGAGCCGGGCTACACGCTGAAGACCGGTTTCCGCACCATCACGCTCGACGACATCGAGCATTTCGCGCACTTCACCGGCGACACCTTCTACGCGCACATGGACGAGGAGGCCGCGAAGGCGAGCCCGATCTTCGGCGGGCGCGTGGCGCACGGCTACCTGATCCTGTCGTTCGCGGCCGGCCTCTTCGTCGATGCGCCTCCGGGGCCGGTGCTGGCGAACTACGGCCT
>JACFNY010000231.1 GCA_019454625.1 Sphingomonadaceae bacterium | reverse complement strand
GTCGGCATCATCAACTGCGCCGGATTGCTTTCGAAACCCTGGAGTACCATCCGATGAAACGCCTCATCGTCATCTCGAACCGCGTGTCCGTGCCGAAGGACCCCGATTCGAACGGCGCCCAGGGCGGCCTCGCCGTGGCGCTCGGCGCCGCGCTTCGCGAGCACCGGGGCATCTGGTTCGGCTGGTCGGGCAACGAGACGGAGACGTTCACCGGCCATCTCGACATGCAGCGCCGGCACGGCGTGACGACCGCCACCATCGACCTCGAGCCGCAGGACATCGACGAGTATTACAACGGCTACGCCAACCGCACGCTGTGGCCGCTGTTCCACCACCGCGTCGACCTCACCGAGTACGAGCGCAGCTTCGGCGAGGGCTACGAGCGGGTGAACCGCCGCTTCGCGGACAGCGTGGCGCCGCTCATCGAGCCGGACGACCTCGTGTGGGTGCACGACTACCACCTGCTGCCGCTCGGCAAGTTCCTCCAGGATCTCGGCATCCGCAACCGGATCGGGCTGTTCCTGCACATCCCCTGGCCGCCGACGCGCCTGTTCGTGTCGCTGCCGTTCCACGAGCGGCTCGTCGAGCACATGCTCCATTACGACGTGATCGGCTTCCAGTCGCAGGAGTGGCTCGAATCCTTCAACCACTACGTCGAGAAGGAGCTTGGCGGCACGATCTCCGACGACGGCACCATAGAATGGCAGGGCCGCCGCGTGGTCACGCGCGCCTTCCCCATCGGCATCGACTATGCGGAGTTCATGGCCGCGGCGAAAAGCGACGTCGCGAAGCGCGCGTTCGCGCGGCTGAAATCGAGCGCCGACGGCAAGAAGGTGATCATCGGCGTCGACCGGCTCGACTATTCGAAGGGCCTCGTCGAGCGCTTCGATTCGTACCACCGCTTCCTCACCGAGCACCCGGAGGCGGCGAAGGACGTCGTGCTGCTCCAGATCGCGCCGCCCTCGCGCGAGGACGTGTACACCTATCAGGACATCCGCAACACGCTGGAGCGCTCGGCCGGGCACATCAACGGCGCCCACGCCGACATCGACTGGGTGCCGATCCGCTATGTGAACCAGGGCTATTCGCGCACGGAGCTGGCGGGCTTCTACCGCGCCTCCCGCGTCGGGCTGGTCACGCCGCTGCGCGACGGCATGAACCTCGTCGCCAAGGAGTATGTCGCCGCGCAGGACCCGGAGGACCCCGGCGTCCTCATCCTGTCGCGCTTCGCGGGCGCGGCGCTCCAGCTCACCGACGCCCTGCTCGTCAACCCGCACAGCAGCGAGGAGGTCGGCGACGCCATCAACACGGCGCTCGCCATGCCGCGCGAGGAGCGCATCCGCCGCTGGCGGAGCATGGTGCGCAGCGTGCGCGACGAGGACGTGATCGCCTGGCGCGACGACTTCGTCGCGGCCTTGAAAGGCCCGCCCGCCAACGCCAACCCGCACAAGGCGGCCGCATAGGAAAAGGCCGGAGACGTCCGTCCCCGGCCTTTCTCATTTCAAGGTCGGGGCGTTCAGGCGGCTTCGCGCTTGCCCTCGATCACCTGCGGGCCCGTCTGGCCGCCGATGACGACCTTGCGGGGCTTCTTCTCCTCGGGGATCTCGCGGACGAGATCAATGTTGAGAAGACCGTGCTCGTAGGTCGCGCCCGTCACCTTGATGACGTCGGCGAGCTGGAAGCGGCGCTCGAAGGCGCGCTTGGCGATGCCGCGGTGGAGGAACTGGCGGTCGCCGTTCTCCGTCTCGGCGGTCTTGCCGGTCACGGTCAGCGTGTTTTCCTGAACGGTGATGTCGAGTTCGCTCTCCGCGAAGCCCGCCACCGCCATCTGGATGCGGTAGGCGTTCTCGCCGGTCTTCTCGATGTTGTACGGGGGGTATCCGCCGCCTTCGTCGCCGCGCGCGGCGAACTCCGCGAGCCGGCTGAGGTTCTCGAAGCCGATCGACGAGCGAAGCAGCGGGGAAAGATCGAATGTACGCATCTCCATATCCTTTCGATTCAAAGCAATATGCGGTCTTTCGGCCCACCATGCGGCTGGGCCTCGCCGGTCGGTCGGACCCCGAAAAGGGCATCCCTTCGCCGGCGATGGTGAGGTGGTTGTTAACCCCTTTTGTTTCAAGATGCCCGTTGACCCGGGAACGACAAGGCGCGATTCACTCGCGGCAACGATGATGAACGAACACACGCCGATCACGCCCAAGCTGGTGGCCGCGCTCTATACGGAGGCGATGCTGCTTGCCGACGAGGCGCGCGGCTACTTCGATTCCGAAGGCCAGATGGAGCGCGCCGCGCTCGATCCGGTGCTGCGCGTCGCCTATTCGTGCGAGTCGCTGCGCGTGACGACGCGGCTGATGCACGTCGTCTCGTGGCTTCTCGTCCGCAAGGCGGTCGCCGCGGGCGAGATGAGCGAGGCCGAGGGCGAAGCGCCCGAACGCCGCCTCGGCCGCGCCGGCGACACCGAGCTCGACTCGACCCGCCTCGGCCAGCTGCCTCCCCGCGCCCGCGAGATCATCGAGGCGAGCCGCGACCTCTACGAACGCGTCAAGCGCCTCGACGACCAGTTCGCGACCGAAGTGCCGCTGTCTCCGGCGCGCGCGCTGCTCGGACGGCTGGAGCGGTCCTTCTAGAACGACGCACCAAACCCTTGCGCGTGCGGCAGGCGGTTGCCACTGTCGCCCCATGAGCCTTCAGCCGTTCCATCTGGCCTTTCCCGTCGATGACCTTGCCGCCGCCCGACGCTTCTACGGCGGCCTGATCGGTTGCGCGGAAGGGCGTTCGTCGGAGAGCTGGGTCGATTTCGACTTCTTCGGCCACCAGATCGTCGCGCACCTCGCCCCGGCGGGCCGCATCCACCGCAATCCCGTGGACGGCGATCAGGTGCCCGTGCCGCATTTCGGCATCGTGCTCGACTGGGACGCCTTCCACGCGCTTGCCGAAAGGCTCCGCGCGGCCGGCGTCCGCTTCGAGATCGCCCCGCACGTCCGCTTCGCGGGCGAGGCCGGCGAGCAGGCGACGATGTTCCTGTTCGATCCCGCCGGCAATGCGCTCGAATTCAAGGCGATGCGCGCGCCCGAAAACCTGTTCGCGAAGGACTGAGCATGGCGTCGAACGGCAACCACGAGCGCAGCCCGAACATCGCGCTCCTCATCGACGCCGATCAGGGCGGGCAGAAGTATCTCGACGCCGTGCTCACCGTACTCGCCGAGCTCGGCACGGTGAACATCCGCCGCGCCTACGGCAACTGGTCGAAGCCCGAGCTCGGCACGTGGGAGCCGGTGTTCCACGCCTATGCGATCATGCCGATGCAGCAGTTCGACATCGCCAAGCGCAAGAACGCGACCGACATGGCGATGGCGATCGACGCGATGGACCTGCTCTATTCCGGCCGCGTCGACGGCTTCGGCCTGATGTCGTCGGACAGCGACTTCATGCCGCTCGCCATGCGTCTCCGGCAGGACGGCCTGCCCGTTTACGGCTTCGGACGGGTGAACACGCCCGAATCCTTCCGGCAGGCGTGCACGCGCTTCATCGACGTCGACGCGCTGATGCCGGTGCCCGACAAGGCGCCGAAAGGCGAGGTCGACGACCAGCTCGTGGCGCTGCTCATCGACGCCTACGACGCCGTGAAGCGCGACGAGCAGGGCTACGCGCGCCTCGCCGAGGTCGGCAAGATCGCGGGCAACCGCTCCTCCTTCGACGTGCGCAACTACGGCTTCAAGCGGCTGTCCGAGCTTGTCGAGGCCGTGCCGAACTTCGTCACGGAACGCCGCGACGGCGGCAACGTCTACATCAGGCGCGTGCGCTAGGGCCGATCGACATTCAGATGATGGCGTGCCGAAAATGGTGGATTTCCGTGACCCGGAGCGCAGCGTACTTATAGTACGTGAGCACCGGAAGCGCGGAGAGCCGCCATTTGCAGGTCGTCAGCGCTGAATGTCGATCGACCCTAAGGCATTCAGCGTTTCTTAGGTGTTATGGCGTATCGCAGCGGGATGACCGTGCACGGCCCGAAA
>JACFNY010000230.1 GCA_019454625.1 Sphingomonadaceae bacterium | reverse complement strand
GAGGGATCGACATCAAACCCAACACTATAAAGCGTAAGACCCGGGGGTAGGGCGCATCCGCAAACCCGGTGCCAAACCCGGCGCTGGGCAGATGGCATCGCCCCACCCCAAACCCCTCCCCTGAAGAGGGAGGGGCTTTTTCAACGCAAATCCGTACCGAAGACGCATTGCGTAGCCCGCCAATATAGGATACCCCCCTATGCTATGGCGCATCTGACGACATCGCAAAGCAAGGACCGGCTCGTCGCCCGTGTCCGCCGCATCGCCGGGCAGGTCGCCGCGGTCGAGCGGGCCGTCGCGGGCGAGGCGCCGTGCAGCGAGACGCTGCATCTCGTCGCCGCCGTGCGCGGCGCCGTCGCCGGGCTGATGGACGAGCTCGTCGAGGATCATTTGCGCGCGCACGTCGCTGCGCCGGGGCTCACGGACGCGGAGCGCGCGGCGGGCGCCGACGAGCTCGCCACCGTGCTCAGGCGGCACATGCGCTGAACGGGAGGCGGAGTTGAGCGGTTTTCCCGGCAGCGCCGACGGCATCCATTCCCACGACTTCCTCGGCGCGGGCCACGATGCGAACGCGCGGCGCACGCGCTGGGTGGTGCTGCTCACCGCGCTGATGATGGTCGGCGAGATCGTCGCCGGTTACGCGACAGGCTCGATGGCGCTGCTCGCGGACGGATTCCACATGGCGACGCACGCGGGCGCGCTCGGCATCGCCGCCGTCGCCTATGCCTATGCGCGCCGCAACGTCGGCAACCCGCGCTATACGTTCGGCACCGGCAAGGTCGGCGACCTCGCGGGCTTCGCCTCGGCGCTCGTGCTCGGCGTGATCGCGCTCGGCATCGCCGTCGAATCTGCGCGCCGGCTCGCGCAGCCGGTCGAGGTCGCGTTCGGCGAGGCGACGCTCGTCGCCGTCATCGGTCTCGCCGTGAACCTCGTCAGCGCGGCCCTGCTGTCGGGCGGCCACCATCACGGGCACGGCAGCCACAACTACGGCAGTCATGGCCACGATCATCACCACGAGCACCACGGCCATCATCACGACAACAACCTGCGCGCCGCCTATCTCCACGTGCTCGCCGACGCGCTGACATCCGTGCTCGCCATCGCGGCGCTGCTCGCCGGGCGGTACGGCGGCTGGGTCTGGCTCGATCCCGTCATTGGCATCGTCGGCGCGGTCGTCATCGCGCGCTGGTCGTGGATGCTGATGCGGGACACCGCCGCCGTGCTGCTCGACGCCGCCGATCCGCATCTCGTCGGCGAAATCCGCGAATGCGTGGAAACGCCCGGCGATAGCCGTATCCGCGACCTTCACGTCTGGCAGGTCGGCCCCGGCGTCCACGCCGCGATCGTCTCCGTCTCCGGCATCCCCGCGGAAACCGCACGCGAGCGCCTGCACCCCGTGCACGAACTCGCGCACCTCACGGTCGAGGCGCGCTAGAGCAGCGCGCGGAAAAGCGGGAACCGGTTTCCCGCGAGGAACGATGCGACCGCAAAGAGATAAAGCCGCCTGTTTCAGCCGGAAAGCCCCTTCTCTTCAGGGGAGGGGTTTGGGTGGGCGGGCTCCACCCGGCACCACGTTCGAACGGAGCCTTGATCCGGCCCCTCCGCCCGCGAGAGCAGACCGAAACCGCCGCGCCTCAGTTGTAGCGGCGCAGCAGCCCCACCAGCTTGCCCTGTACGCGCACCCGGTGCGGCGCATAGCGCTGCGCCGTGTAGGCGCTGTTCGCGGGGTCGAGGCGGATTTCGCCTTTGTCGCGGCGCAGGTACTTGAGCGTCGCCTCGTCGTCGTCGACCAGCGCGACGACGATCTCGCCGTCGCGCGCCGTGTCGCACTTCTGGACGAGCGCATAGTCGCCGTCGAGGATGCCCGCCTCGATCATGGAGTCGCCGGAGACCTCCAGCGCGAAATGGTCCCCGGAGCCGCCGCCGAGCAAGGCCGCGGGCACCGAGAGGCTGCGGTCGCTTTCCAGCGCCTCGATCGGCATACCCGCCGCGATCTTGCCGTGGAGCGGAAGCGTGATGACGTCGTCGTTCGCCGCCGGAACGACCGGGGTCTGCCGCGCCGGGGCCTTCGCCGCCGCGCCCGTTTCGGGGAAGCGCAGCACTTCGAGCGCGCGCGCGCGGTTCGGAAGCCGCCGGATGAACTGGCGTTCCTCGAGCGCGTTCACCAGCCGGTGCACGCCCGACTTGGACTTGAGGTCGAGCGCCTCCTTCATCTCCTCGAACGACGGCGAGACGCCGCCCGCCTGCAGCCGTTCGTTGATGAACATCAGCAGTTCGTGTTGCTTGCGCGTCAGCATGTCCGGTTCCGCCTCCCGTGTTTCACGACTCGCCCAACAGATGCTCCGGCACAAGATGTTCCGGTTTTCGTGAACGAATGGGGAACATTTAGGGGGTACCGAGAATCCTGTCAAGCGCAAGCACGGGAACCTCGGCGCCGGCGGGCGCGGCCGGTGCGCCGGGCGGACGGATGATCAGCGCGTTCGCGCCCGCGAGCACGCCGAGCATCGCGGAATCCTGCGATTCGAACGCGCTGACGCCCTCCGGCGTCAGCCGCCCGCGCTGGTGGTCGCGGCGGCCGCCGTTGGCGGGCAGCGGGGTGAGGAGGCGCGCCGTGGTCATGGCGTCGGCCTCCGGGCGTCCGGCCATGCGCCGCAGCACCGGCAGCGCGAACAGCACCGCGCAGATGAACGCCGATACCGGGTTTCCCGGCAGGCCGATCACGCGCGCCTTGCCGAGCCCGCCCGCGATCAGCGGCTTGCCGGGCTTGATGGCGACCTTCCAGAAATCGAGCACCGCGCCCGCGTCTTTCAGCGCTGCCTGCACGAGGTCGTGGTCGCCCACCGATGCGCCGCCGATGGTGACGACGAGGTCCGCGTCCTTCGCCGCCTCCAGCCCCTTGCCGATGGCGGCGGGATCGTCCGGAAAGATGCCGAGGTCGGAAACCTCCGCCCCGGCGGCGCGCAGCAGCGCGGCGAGCATCACGCCGTTCGAACCGACGATCTGGTCGGCTGCCGGCATGGTGCCCGGCGGCACCAGTTCGTCGCCCGTGGCGACGAGCGTCACGCGCGGCCGCCGCACGGCGAGGCGGCCGTACCCGCCCGCCGCCGCGAGCCCGATATGCTGCGGGGTGAGCCGCGTGCCCGCCGCGATCAGCCGGTCGCCCGCGCGGAAATCCTTGCCCGCCGTGCGGATGTGTGCGCCCTCGCGCGGCGGGCCTTCGCCTGTCATCGTCAGCGCGTCGCCCTCGCGGCGCACCTCTTCCTGCACGATCACCGTGTCCGCGCCGTCCGGAACCGGCGCGCCGGTGAAGATCCGCGAGGCTTCGCCCGCGCCCACGCGACCGGCAAGGCCGCGCCCCGCGGCGCTTTCCCCGATGATGCGCCACGGGCCCGGCATGTCGGCCCAGCGGATCGCGTAGCCGTCCATGGCCGAAGCCGGGAAGGGCGGCTGGGTCAGGCGCGCGGCGAGGTCCCCGGCGAGCGTCAGGCCCGCCGCGTCGCCGACCGGCACCTCGACGGGGGCCACCGGCGCCGAGGCTGCCACCAGCCGCGCCACGGCCTCCTCAAAGCTCAGCATTCGGAGCGCTCCAGTCGCCGGACTTGCCGCCGCTTTTCTTCAGCAGCCGCACGCCCGAGATGACCATCGCCTTGTCGACGGCCTTCACCATGTCGTAGATCGTGAGGAGCGCGACGCAGGCGGCTGTCATGGCTTCCATTTCCACGCCCGTGCCCCATGTCGTCGAAGCCGTCGCCGCCACGTGCACGCCGCCGTCTTCCAGCGTGAAGTCCACCGCGACGGCGGTGAGCGGCAGCGGGTGGCAGAGCGGGATGAGGTCGGCGGTCTTCTTGGCGGCGGTGATGCCCGCGATGCGCGCCACCGCGAGCACGTCGCCCTTGGCCGCGCTCGCGTTGCGGATGGCGGCGAGGGCGTCCGCGGACATGCCGATGCGGCCTTCGGCGATCGCCGTGCGCGCCGTCGCCGTCTTGCCCGAGATGTCGACCATGCGGGCCTTGCC
>JACFNY010000229.1 GCA_019454625.1 Sphingomonadaceae bacterium | reverse complement strand
CCCGTGGTGCCGATGCGCCGCGCCGCCACGGGCGCGCCGTCCAGCGCGCCTTCGGGGGCGGTGACGACGTACAGCCCCTGATCCTCGCCGAAGGCCTCCGCCGTCGAGAGCGCGTCCAGTGCTGCGCCGCTGCCGCCCGCGAGCGCCATTTCGGCGATGGTGACGAGGAGGCCGCCGTCCGAGACGTCGTGCACGGCGCTCACCTTGCCGTCCGCGATCAGGCCGCGGATGTATTCGCCCGCCGTGCGTTCGGCGGCGAGATCGACTGCCGGCGGCGGGCCGTCCTCGCGGCCGTGGATTTCGCGCAGCCAGATCGACTGGCCGAGGTGGCCCTTCTGCTCGCCGATCAGCCAGATCGGCTGCCCTTCGCCCTTGAACGCGATCGTCGCGCTCTTTTCATAGTCGCCGAGCAGCCCGACGCCGCCGATCGCGGGGGTGGGCAGGATGCCGACGCCGTTCGTCTCGTTGTAGAGGCTGACGTTGCCCGAGACGACCGGGAAGTCGAGCGCCTTCGACGCCGCGCCCATGCCCGAGACGCAGCCGACGAACTGGCCCATGATCTCGGGCCTCTGGGGATTGCCGAAATTGAGGCAGTTGGTGATCGCGAGCGGCGTCGCGCCGACCGCCGAGAGGTTGCGGTACGCCTCCGCCACCGCCTGCTTGCCGCCCTCGAACGGGTCCGCGAAGCAGTAGCGCGGGGTGCAGTCCGTGGTAATGGCGAGGCCTTTGCGGGTGCCGTGCACGCGCACGACGGCGGCATCGCCGCCGGGGCGCTGCACCGTGTCCGCGCCCACCATGTGGTCGTACTGCTCCCACACCCAGCGGCGCGAAGCGATGTCCGCCGAGCCGATCAGTGTCAGCAGGTCGGCGGCGAGGTCGGCGCTTTCGGGCACGTTCGTCAGCGGCGCGCGCTTCGGCGTCTCCACGTGCGGGCGGTCGTAGAGCGGCGCCTTGTCGGCGAGCGGCGCCAGCGGGATGTCGGCGGCGGTCTCGCCCTTGAACCTGAGGACGAGGCGGCCGGTGTCCGTCACCGTGCCGATCACCGCGAAATCGAGCTCCCACTTGCGAAAGATCGCCTCCGCCATCGCCTCGCGGCCCGGCTTCAGGATCATCAGCATCCGCTCCTGGCTTTCGGAGAGCATCATCTCGTAGGGCACCATGCCGGTTTCGCGGCAGGGCACGGCGTCGAGGTCGAGCTCCAGCCCGACGCCGCCCTTGGAGGCCATCTCGACCGACGAGGAGGTGAGGCCCGCCGCGCCCATGTCCTGAATCGCGACGATGGCGTCCGAGGCCATCAGCTCGAGGCAGGCCTCGATCAGCAGCTTCTCGGTGAAGGGGTCGCCGACCTGAACGGTGGGGCGCTTCTCCTCCGAATCGTCGGTGAACTCGGCGGACGCCATCGTGGCGCCGTGGATGCCGTCGCGGCCGGTCTTGGAGCCGACGTAGACGACCGGATTGCCGATGCCTGCGGCCGCCGAATAGAAGATCCTGTCGGTCTTCGCGACGCCCACGGTCATGGCGTTCACGAGGATGTTGCCGTTGTACGCCGGGTGGAAATTCACCTCGCCGCCCACCGTGGGCACGCCGACGCAGTTGCCGTAGCCGCCGATGCCGTGGACGACGCCCGCGACGAGGTGGCGCGTCTTGGCATGGTCCGGTGCGCCGAAGCGCAGCGCGTTCATGTTGGCCACGGGCCGCGCGCCCATCGTGAACACGTCGCGCAGGATGCCGCCGACGCCCGTTGCCGCGCCCTGATACGGCTCGATGAACGAGGGGTGGTTGTGGCTCTCCATCTTGAAGATGGCGGCCAATCCTGTTCCATCGGGGCCGTCGCCGATGTCGATGATGCCGGCGTTCTCGCCGGGGCCGCAGATCACCCACGGCGCTTCGGTCGGCAGCGTCTTCAGGTGGATACGGCTCGACTTGTAGGAGCAGTGCTCCGACCACATCACCGAGAAGATGCCGAGTTCCGTCAGGTTGGGCGTCCGGCCCATCGCGGCGAGGATGGTTTCATACTCGTCCGGCGTCAGGCCGTGCTCGGCGACGATCTCGGGCGTGATGGTGTCGGGCTTGCTGGTCATGGCCGCGCTCATAGCGGGGCGGCGCGCACGGTTCCAGCGCCTATTCGTGGAACTCCGCCATGTCCGGGATGCGGTTGAAGGCGATCTTGGCGCCGACATGGTCGGTGCGTCCGCCCATCAGCGGTCCGAGCGTCACGGCGTTCCTGCCGAACTTCGCGTTCGCCGTGTCCATCGCGCGGCTGAGGCGCAGGCCGCGCGCCTCGCGGGCGAGCGCGTGGTCGATGTCGTCGCGGTCGAACAGCGCGCCCTGCTCGCGGCCGGCGGGGGCGATCTCGGCGAGCGTGACGCCGACCATGCGGATGCGTGCGCCGCCGGGCTGCCGGCGCGCCGCGTCCGCGAGGCGGGGCCAGAGCGCGCTGAGCTGCGCGAGGAAGCTGAAGCTGTCCTGCGTCAGCGGCAGGTGCTGGTGCGCGGCGAACTTGCCGCCGTCCTCCAGCCGGGCGTGCAGCACGAGGCTGCGCGCCGCATAGCCCTCGCGGCGCAGGCGGCTCGCGGCCTTCAGGCACAGGCGGCGCGCGGTGGCGAGTGCCGCCACGGGATCGCGCTTCGATGGCGAGAGCACCTGGCTGTGCCCGATCGAGCGGTGCTGCGTGACGATCTCGGGGACTTCGTGGCCGCAGAGCGACCACCAGAGCCGGTCGCCGTTCACCGCGCCCCACGCCTCGCCCGCGCGTTTCGGCCCGCGCGCGATGAGGTCGCGGATCGAAAGCACGCCCTTCGCGGCGAGGCGGCGCTCCATCTTGCGGCCGATGCCGGGAATGTCGGTAAGGCGCAGCGCATAAAGCCGTTCCGGCAGTTCATGCGCCTCGACGACGGTGAGGCCGTCCGGCTTCCGCATGTCGCAGGCGATCTTGGCGACGAGGCGTGTCGGCGCGACGCCGATCGAGCATTTGAGATACTCGCCGACGTTCGCGGCGATGCCCGCCTTGATGCGCCGCGCGAGGTCGCGCACGAAGGCCGGGTCGTTCTCGTTGTCCATCAGGCGGCAGGCGACCTCGTCGATCGAGCAGACCTTCGTGACCGGAATGTGCCGCTCCACCTCGGCCCTGATGCGGTTGTGGTAGTCGACATAGGCGCCGTGGCGGGCAGGGGTGATGATGAGATCGCGGCAGAGCCGCTTCGCTTCCCAGATCGGCGTGCCGGTGCGGATGCCGAAGGCCTTGGCCTCGTAGCTCGCGGCGATGGCGCTCGTCGTGTCCGTGTCCACCGGCGACACGACGACGGGCCTGCCGCGCAGGTGCGGCTGCAACTGCTGCTCGACACTGGCGAAATAGCTGTTCAGATCGAGGAACAGCCAGCGAAGCGGCGAATCGGAGCGCATGGGCGGGAGCATAGCGCGTGGAGAACAAATTGTGAACGATACACATGCCCGAGCGCATGGACCTCGGGCCGTGGAGGCGGAAGCGCTGCACGGCCGGCCGCTGCGCTACTTCGATTTCGTGATGGCGGCGTTCGTCACCATCCTGCTGCTCTCGAACGTGCTCGGCGCGGGGAAAGTGGCGGTGGTGGACCTCCCCGGCATCGGCGACTGGCCGTTCGGCGCGGGCATATTGTTCTTCCCCATCGGCTACGTCATCGGCGACGTGCTCACCGAGGTCTACGGCTACGCGCGGGCGCGGCGCTGCATCTGGGCGGGCTTCGCCGCGCTGATCTTCATGGCGTTCATGGCGTGGGTGGTGGTGGCGCTGCCGCCCGCCGCGGACTGGACGGGGCAGGCGAGCTACGAGGCGGTGTTCGGGCAGGTGCCGCGCATCGTCTTCGCCAGCATCCTCGCCTTCTGGGCGGGCGAGTTCACCAATTCCTACGTGCTCGCGAAGATGAAGGTGTGGACGGGCGGCAAGCATCTCTGGATGCGGACCATCGGCAGCACGGTCGCGGGGCAGGGCGTCGACAGCCTGATCTTCTATCCGCTGGCGTTCCTCGGCGCGGCGGGCTGGACGAACGACC
>JACFNY010000228.1:2209-4031 GCA_019454625.1 Sphingomonadaceae bacterium | reverse complement strand
CGCTTGCAGGAATGAGCGGTGCCGGTGGCCGCGTGCCGCCGGCACAGCGATGTTTGACGTTGGTCCCGAGAGTCCCGAGCCATGCCTCAATTTGATCCGAGTACGGCACTTCCGCAGATCGCCTGGCTGATCCTGGTGTTCGGCGTGCTGTTCCTGATGATGCGCAGCCTGTTGCCGCGCGTCGAGAAGGTCACGGAGGTCCGGGCGAAGACGATCGGCGACGATCTCGGCGCGGCCGAAGCGGCCAAGCTGGAAGCCGAGCGGGTCGACGCCGCCTATCAGGCCGATCTCGCCAAGGCGCGCTCCAGCGCGTCTTCGGTGGTGAATGACGCCAAGGCGGCGGCGGCGCGCGACACGGAAGCCCGGCTTGCCGTGGTGAACGCCGAAGCCGAGCAGAGTCTTGCCGCGGCGGAAGCCCGCATCGGCGATGCCCGTGTCGCCGCGATGGCGAAGCTCGATGCCGTTGCCGCGGACGCGGCGGCGGACATCGTGGAGCGGCTGACGGGCAAGCGCCCGGAGGCTGCTGACGTGGACGCCGCGCTTGCGGCCGTGGCACAAGGATGACTGCGATGCAGCAGCCCGCGGGCGAAGTGACGTCGGTGGAAGTGCCGCCGAGCGTCGTTGAGACGGTACATGCCGAAACCACTGCCGCGCACGGCGAGGCGGAGGTTCATCACGAGGCCCTCCTCGGCCTCGACAGTTACGGCTGGGTCGGCCTCGCGTTCTTAGCATTCGTTTTCTTCATGTGGCGCCTCGGCGCGTTCAAGGGCATCGGCGTCGCGCTCGACGCGCGCGGCGCCCGCATCCGCGCCGAGCTCGATGAGGCGAAGGCGCTGCGCGCGGAGGCCGAAGCCCTGCTCGCCGAGCACAAGCGCCAGCAGGCCGCCGCCGAGAAGGACGCGGAAGCGATCATCGCGCACGCCCGTCAGGAGGCCGGTCAGATCGTTGCCGCCGCGCAGAAGAGCGCCGAGGCGATGGTCGCCCGCCGCGCCGCGATGGCGGAAGCCAAGATCGGCGCCGCCGAACGCGCCGCGGAAACCGAACTGCGCGCCCGAGCCGCGAACCTCGCGACCGCCGCCGCCGCGCAGATCATCGCGGGTTCGACCGACAAGGCGACGAAGACGAAGCTCACCGACGCCGCGATCAGCGAACTGGACCGGCGTCTCCACTAGAAACGGTTTCAGACGGATTTTCAGAAGGCCGGGGCGCGAAATGCCCCGGCCTTTTTCTTATCCTGCCGCATAGCTCGGCCGTTCCGTCACCTCCGCGTGCCAGCGCAGCGTGTTGGCGTGGTCCTCGGGGATGCGAGCCTTGATCCAGCGGGCGAAGTCGATGGCGACGATCGCGCTGATGTCGGCGATCGTGTAGCGGTCGCCGCCGACGTAGGGCGTCTCGCCGAGGCGGTCGTTCAGCATGGCGAAGAAGCCGGGGAGCAGCAGCCGTCCGCGTTCGGCGAGCTCGGGGATCTGGGCCGTGTCGGGGCCGCCGCCGGGCTGCGCGCGGTTCGCGAACAGCGGCTGGGTGTTGCGGTAGATGGAGGCGATGGTGAAAAGGCCGTCGAACTCGATGCGGCGCTGCCAGCATTCGATGACGGCGGCTTCCTTGGCATCGCGGCCCATCAGGTTGGGCTCGGGGTGCAGCGTCTCGAAATAGCGGCAGATGGCGATCGATTCGTCGATGACCGTGCCGTCGTCCAGCACCAGCGCCGGGACGAGGCCGCGCGGGTTGACGGCGAGGTATTCGGGCGTGCGGTTGGCGCCCTCGGCGACGTTTACCTCCTCGATCTCGATGGGGATGCCTTTTTCGGCGAGGAAGATGGTGA
>JACFNY010000228.1:0-2178 GCA_019454625.1 Sphingomonadaceae bacterium | reverse complement strand
CATGCCGTAGAGCTTCATGGTCGATTCCCCTGTTTCGCAAACCTGATTGCACGAGGCCACGTTCTCGTCTATGCGCGCTACCCGCAACAAGGAACAGGGTTCCCGCGCATGACGCTCGAGGTTCGAGGACTACGACGAGGATAGACGCCGCTTTCGAAAAGCGGCGCGGATGGCGCGTGGCCATTCCTCATCCTCCTGTCACTCGAATGCTTGAAGGTTCCGCACATGACCATCGTGCCCGCCAGCGCCCGGCACGGCGCTGCCATTGAAGCGCTTCTCGACGACGTATTCGGCTCGGACCGGCACGGCCGCACCGCCTATCGCCTGCGCGAGGGCGTGCGCCCGGTCGAGGGGCTGAG
The DNA here is from genome assembly GCA_019454625.1 of Sphingomonadaceae bacterium. Lineage (GTDB taxonomy): Bacteria > Pseudomonadota > Alphaproteobacteria > Sphingomonadales > Sphingomonadaceae > Sphingosinicella. The sequence continues at coordinate 1,819 of JACFNY010000228.1, read as the reverse complement.
CTTCGTGGCGCTGGATGCGGACGGCACGCTCGCCGGCTCGATCCAGCTCTGGCCGATCGAATTCGCTGCCGAAAACGGCGCCGTTCAGCCACTGACGCTGCTCGGCCCCGTCGCGGTGGCGAAGGACCGGCAGGGCACGGGCATCGGCGCTGCGCTGATGGAAACCGCGATCGCGCGTGCTATGGCGATGGGACGGGACGCGATCGTGCTGATCGGCGACCCGGAATATTACGGCCGCTTCGGCTTCACGGCGGAGGCCACGGGCGCGTGGGAGGTGCCGGGGCCGGTGGAGCGGCACCGCCTGCTCGCGCGGCTGCCCGAGGCGCTTGCGGCGACGCTGAGCACCGCGGGCACGCTGCGGCCCGCCAAGACGCTCAGCGCCGTTCGCGCCACCACGCCAGCACGAAAAGGCCCGCGGCGAGCAGCAGCGCCAGCGGCGGCATGAGCAGCGCCTTCTCGTCGACCGCGACGATCGCCCCGGCGCGGTTCTCGACGAGGCCGATCCAGCCTGACCCGGCAGCGGCGTCGCCCGGCGCGACGCGGCGGACCTTCGGCACGCCGTCCCGAAGCCAGTAGCCGCCGCCGCCCGACGCCTTCACGGGCGCGTCGAGCGGCGTTTCGCGCGGGCGCACCTCGGCGAACTCGGCGCTGTCTCCGGCGAGCACGTAGCGGGTCCGCTCGCCCGCCGCGACGCGGTAGAGCCCGTCCGCGCCGACCGTGACGCTGGCACCGGTGATGCCTTCGCCGCGCGGTGCGAGCGGGACGCCCCGGTCGCGGTCGGCGGGATCGGTGAGGATCGCGGCCTCGGGCGGCGTCAGCCCGCGCGCGGTGATGTCGATGCGGCGGCCCTTCGCCGAGGCGTCGAGGCGATTCTCGTCGAGATCCGGCTCCTGCATCAGCCAGTGCGCGATGCGGCGCAGCAACTCGGCGTGCGGGCCCGCGCCGTCGACGCCGCGCGACCACCACCAGACGTTGGTGGAGGCGATGAGCCCGACGCGCCCGCGCCCACCGCGGTCGAGGATGACGCGCCGCTTGCCCAGCGCGCCCGACATCAGCACCTCGCCCGTCGGCGTCATGTCGCTCTGCGCCCCCCAGCGGCCCCATGTGTCGTCGCCCCAGATCTTCGGCAGCTCGGCGGTGACGGGGTGGCGGCGGCCGACGGGCGTCAGCAGCGGGCGGAACGGTGCCGCGATGCCCGGCCCGGCCGTGCGCGCGGGCAGCACGGGCGCGAGCTCGGTGCTGCCGAGGCCGCCTTGCCCCGCGAATTCGTCGCCGGTGACGACGAGCAGCCCGCCGCCCGCCTTCACGCGCGCGCCGAGGTCCTGGAAGTAGATCGGCGAGAGCAGCTCGGAGAGACTGAACCGATCGAAGATGATGAGGTCGAAGTCGCCGAGATGCTGCTCGAACAGCTCCTCGACTGGGAAGGGGATCAGCGACATCTCGTCGGGCGGCGTGTTGTCGAAGCTCGTTGGCAGGCGCAGGATCGTGAAGTGCACGAGGTCGATGTTGGAATCGCTCTTCAATATGTCGCGCCACACGCGCCCGCCGGGGTAGGGCACGCCCGAGACGAGCAGCACGCGTAGCCGGTCGGTGACGCCGTTCAGCCGCACCAGCGCGCGGTTGTTGACGAGCGTCGCCTCGCCGCCCGCAAGCGGCGCGACGGAAAGCGCCATCTCGATGGCGCCGCGCCGCGTGACCGGAACCGACAGGCGTACCGGTGCGCCGGTCTGCACGGTACGCTCGGTGGTGCGCCCGCCCGCGACGGACTGCGTGAGTGTCGCCGTGCCGCCGGGCGCGTTCGGGCCGTCGTCGATGCGGA
>JACFNY010000227.1 GCA_019454625.1 Sphingomonadaceae bacterium | reverse complement strand
GGGGCCGCATCTATCGCGCTGGCGCACAGCCGATGCTGACCGACGCGGATGTCGCTGCCGTCCGCGCGCTCGGCATTGCGAACATCGTCGACCTGCGCTCCGACGAGGAGCGTATCCTCGCGCCGACCCGGCTCGACGGCATCCGCTACAACGCCGTGGGTTACTCCTTCGCGCCGCTGCTGGAGACGATCCAGACGGCGCTGAAGGAAAAGGGCGGCACCGAGGCGGCGATCAGGGACATGTACACCGTGCTGCCCACGATGATCGCGCCGCAGGTGCGGCTGCTGTTCGACCGGCTGCTCGCCGACGAGGGGGCGACGCTGTTCAATTGCTCGGCGGGGCAGGATCGCACCGGGCTGGCGGCGGCGCTGGTGCTGAGCGCCCTCGGCGTGGACCGCGAGACCATCTATGCCGATTACCTGCTGTCCGAGGATCATCGCCGCGTCGAGTGGGAGGTCGCGCCGATCCCGGACGCGCTGGCGGCGGTCAATCCGGTCTATGCCTATTTCATCAGGTATCGGAAGGAGCCGGAGACCGCCAAGCCGCCTTCGCTCTCCGCGTCCGACGGCAAGCCTTACCTCGCGGTGTCCTTCGCGGTGATCGAGGCGCGCTGGGGATCGGTCCCGGCCTATCTGGAGCAGGAGATCGGCCTGAACGCGGTCCAGCTGGCGCGGCTCCGCTCGCTTTACCTGCAATAGGGCTTTCCCGGCCGGCCGGCGGACCTGCGGTTCAGCAGCATCGGCCGCCGTTCTTCCCGCCGTAGCGGGCCTGCTGGCGGTCGCGGAAGAACTCCGCCTCGCTCATCGGCTGCTGGCCCGGATGGCGCTCGGCCATGTGTCTCAGATAGGCGTCGTAGCGCGGCAGGCCGACCATCAGGTGCGCGGTTTCGCGCAGGCGCGCAAGGAGCCCGGTCATTCGGCGGGCACCGCGGCGGTGGCCGGGACGGTGGCCGGGATTTCACGCGCCGTCGGTTCGCGGCTGCGGCGCGCCTCGATGCAGGTCTTGATCGCGAAGCCGAGCAGCGCGAGCACGACGGCGAGGAACAGCGCGCAGAGCGCGGCGTCGATGCGGTCGTTGAAGATGATGCGGTGCATCTCCGCCATCGACTTCGCGGGCGCCAGCACTTCGCCGCGGGCTGCGGCTTCCGAGAACTTCGCCGCGTGCGCGAGGAAGCCGATCTTCGGGTCGGGCGAGAACAGCTTGAGCGTGCCCGCGCTCACCGTGCAGACGAGCAGCCACGCGGTGGGGATCGCCGTCACCCACGCGTAGCGGTCCCGCTTCATGCGGAAGAGCACGGCGGTGCAGAACATCAGCGCCATCGCCGCCAGCATCTGGTTCGAGATGCCGAACACCGGCCACAGCGTGTTGACGCCGCCGAGCGGATCGGTGACGCCCTGATAGAGGAAGAAGCCCCAGCCCGCGACGCAGAGCCCGGTGGCGACGAGGCCGGGCAGCAGCGCCTTCGTGTCGCGGAAGCCCGGCGCGGCGAGGCCGATCAGGTCCTGTAGCATGAACCTCCCGGCGCGCGTTCCGGCATCCACCGCCGTCAGGATGAACAGCGCCTCGAACAGGATCGCGAAGTGGTACCAGAAGGCCTTCATGCCCGGCCCGCCGATCACGTGGCTGAAGATTTCCGCCATCGCGACGGCGAGCGTCGGCGCGCCGCCGGTGCGCGAGATGATCGTCGCCTCGCCGACGTCCCTCGCGGCCTGTGTCAGCGCGTCCGCGGTGATCGGGAAGCCCATGTTCGTCACTGCCGCCGCGGCGCTCGCCGCATCGGGTCCCAGCACCGCCGTCGGGCTGTTCATCGCGAAGTAGATGCCGGGATCGAGGATCGAGGCGCCGACCAGCGCCATGACGGCGACGAAGGCTTCCATCAGCATCGCGCCGTAGCCGATGAGCGGCGCGTGGCTTTCGTTCGCGATCAGCTTCGGCGTCGTGCCGCTGGCGATCAGCGAGTGGAAGCCCGAAACGGCGCCGCAGGCGATGGTGATGAACAGGAACGGGAACAGCGTGCCCGCCCACACCGGCCCGCTGCCGTCCACGAACTGCGTGAGCGCGGGCATCCGCAGCGGCGGCGCCATGATGACGATGCAGACCGCGAGCGCGGCGATCGCGCCGATCTTGAGGAAGGTGGAGAGGTAGTCGCGCGGCGCCAGCAGCAGCCACACGGGCAGCACGGACGCGACCGCGCCGTAGCCGATCAGCAGCCAGCAGAGCTGCACCGGCGTGAACGTGAACACCGGTCCCCACACCGGCGAGGCGGCGACCTGCTGGCCGTAGACGATGGCGAGGATGAGCCCGGCGAAGCCGATCAGCGACACCTCGCCGACCTTGCCCGGCCGGATCCACCGCGCATAGACGCCCATCGCCATCGCGAGCGGCACGGTGGCCGCGACGGTGAACATGCCCCACGGGCTTTCGGCGAGCGCCTTCACGACGATGAGCGCCAGCACGGCGAGCAGGATGATCATGATCATCAGCGTGCCGAACAGCGCGATCGTGCCCGCGACCGCGCCCATCTCCATGCGCACCAGCTCGCCGAGCGAGCGCCCGTCGCGGCGCATCGAGATGAACAGCACCATGAAATCCTGCACCGCGCCCGCGACTACGACGCCCGCGAGGATCCAGAGCGTGCCCGGCAGGTAGCCCATCTGCGCGGCGAGCACCGGCCCCACGAGCGGCCCGGCGCCTGCGATCGCCGCGAAGTGATGGCCGAAGAGCACGGTGCGGTCGGTCGCCACGTAGTCGAGGCCGTCTGCGCGGCGCAGCGCGGGCGTCGGCCGGTTCGGGTCGAGCCGCATCACGTGCCGGGCGATGTAGAGCGCATAGTAGCGGTAGGCGACGAGGAACAGGCAGACCGCCGCCGTCACGATCCACAGCGCGTTGATCGGCTCGCCCCGCTCCGTCGCGATCACTCCAAGCGCGAACGCGCCCGCCACCGCAAACACGATCCACGGCAAATGACGCATCTTACCTCCCCGCCAACCTGTCTGTTTCCGCGTGCATCTCATCTTTGCACGCGTTGCGCCAGAGGGGGAGAGCGCCGTTCAGCCTTCGGAGAGCCCGGCGAGCGCCTGCCGCACGGCGAGCAGCGACTGTCCGGCGACCATGCCCTTCCAGTCGTCGCTGTCGCCGTAGAAGGCGCCCCGGATCGCGTCCTTGATCGGCTTCGCGGCGGGGGCGGCGGGGTCGCCGTGCGCGTGGAGCCAGCAATCCGCCTGCAGCGCGGCGAGAATCCGGTCGGTGGGAAGCGTGCCGACCTCGATCGCCATGCCTGTGATCTCGGCGTTTGGCAGCAGGGCGGGGGCGGCGCTGAGGCCGTCGCCCTCGATCCGCACGGACGCCGACAGGCCGTCCGCCACCGAGGCGAGCGCCGTGCCGTACCAGCGCGCCGCGCGGCGGAAGCCGTCGCTGTCCCGCGAGGTGACGATGATCTGCTCGGCGAAGCCCCACGGGCCGAGGCCGGTGTGGTAGTCGATGATGCCGACCTTGGCGACGTTCGCGAGGTAGTGCGTCAGGATCGCGGTCTGCGTGGCGCGCGACCAGCTCGGCCCTTTGCCGCCGTAGAACAGCCCGTCGGCGTGGGCGTATTGCCCGCCCATCATCGCCGCGCGCATGGCGAGCGCGCCGTGCTCCTCCGCGTAGCGGGCGGCCGCGGCTGCCGACGCCGCCTGCGCGGCCTCGTCCCACGCCGGCGGACAGATCGCGGGATGCAGCACGTCGTAGCCGGGGTTTTCGGGGAGGGGCCGGGAGAAGTCGATCCAGTTGCGGTTGAGGTCGATGTTCTCGTGCGTCACACGGCGCAACCATGCGAAGCCGTAGGGGTTGACCGCGTGGATCATCAGGATGCCGACGCCCTCGGGACGGCGCGCGATCTCGCCGCGCCGCAGCAGGTCGACCTGCGCCCCCGAACCGCAGAAGCCCTCGACGCCGTGCGTGCCCGAGATCAGCACCAGCACGCGCTCCGCGCCCTCGACGCCGAACGCGGCGACATCGGTGAAGAGTTCGCCGCCGTCCGGGCCGCGCTCGGGGTG
>JACFNY010000226.1 GCA_019454625.1 Sphingomonadaceae bacterium | reverse complement strand
GTGGTGGCGATGGCGAACATGGGCGATTCCCCCACGCTGATGCTGAACGCGCCGGTTCCGGCCGCGCGGAAGGTGCTGGAAAAGGCGGGGCTCGGCGTCGACGACATCGACCTCTTCGAGATCAACGAGGCGTTCGCCGTGGTCGCCGAGAAGTTCATCCGCGACCTGAAGCTCGACCGCGACAAGGTGAACGTCAACGGCGGCGCGATGGCGCTCGGCCACCCGATCGGCGCGACGGGCTCGATCCTGATCGGCACGCTGCTCGACGAGCTGGAACGGCGCGACCTGAGGCGCGGCCTCGTCACCATGTGCGCGGCGGGCGGCATGGCGCCCGCGATCATCATCGAGCGCGTCTGAAAACGGGAGGGAGATCATGGGTATACCCGAACTCTTCGACCTGACCGGCAAGGTCGCCGTCATCACGGGTTCGTCGCGCGGCATCGGCAAGGCGATCGCACACCGCATGGCGGAGCACGGCGCGAACGTCGTCGTCTCCAGCCGCAAGCAGGACGCGTGCGACGCGGCGGTGGCGGAGATCAACGCCGCCGTCGGGCGGGACGCGGCGATCGCCATTCCGGCGAACATCTCCGTGAAGGAAGAGCTTCAGGCACTGATCGACGGCGCCACGGCGAAGCTCGGCAAGATCGACATCCTCGTCTGCAATGCCGCCTCCAACCCCTATTTCGGACCGATGGCGGACATCCCGGACGAGCAGTTCACCAAGATCCTGCACAACAACATCGTCTCGAACCACTGGCTGATCCGGATGGCGGCGCCGCAGATGGTGGCGCGCAAGGACGGGGCGATCATCGTCATCTCGTCGATCGGCGGCCTCAAGGCCTCGACGGTGATCGGCGCCTACAACATCTCGAAGGCGGCGGACCTCCAGCTCGTGCGCAACTATGCCGCCGAGTACGGGCCCGACAACGTGCGCGTGAACGCGATCTGCCCCGGCCTCATCAGGACCGACTTCGCGAAGGCGCTGTGGGACAACCCGGAAATCCTGAAGCAGTCCACCGCCCATTCGACATTGAAGCGCATCGGCGAGCCGGACGAGATCGCGGGCATGGCCGTGTTCCTCGCAGCGAAGGCGGGCGGCTTCGCCAGCGGGCAGGGCTTCGTGATCGACGGCGGCGTGACGGTCGTCTAGAGCCGGTCGTAGTAGAGCTTCGCCATCCGTTCGAAGAGGGCGAGCACGTTCGGCGCGTCGTGCGTGCCTGAAAACTCGCGGTAGAGCGTGTCGACGTTCACCGCGAGCCGCTCGGCGTCGCGCCAGCCCGCGAAGCGGCCGAGGCCGATGTCGAACGCGGCCTCCTCGGCGCCGAGGCCCGCGTCGAAGCGCAGGCGCGCCTCGCGGGCGATGTAGCCGAGATAGTCCTTCACCGCCGCGACGGCGGCGCGGTCGGCGAGCGGGCCGTGGCCGGGCACGATGGCCTCGGCGTCGAGGCCGAGGATGAGGTCGCACGCCGCGAGCCAGTTCGAGACCGGCCCTTCCCACATGATCGGCGTGCCCTCAATGAACAGGATGTCGCCGGTGAAGACGGTGCGGTCGGCGGGCGACCAGACGATGACGTCGCCGCGCGTGTGCGCCGGGCCGACCTCGATGAGGTCGAGCGCCTTGCCGCCGACGCGGGCGGTGCCGCGGCCCGTGAAGGTCCGCGTCGGCGCGCGCGTGTTCACGCCCGCGAAGTCGAACGGGGCGAATATCTCGGCGAAATACTGCCCCGCGAGGCCGAGCTGGCCCGCCGCGCCGCCCGCCTTGAGCTGCGCGAGCAGGGCGGGCGAGAACGCCTCCATTTCGGCGGCGGAGGCCTCCGAGGCGACGATCTCGGCATGGGGCAGCAGCCCGTTGCCGTGCGTGTGGTCGCCGTTGGCGTGGGTGTTGACGACCGTGCCGATGCGGTCGGAAGCGAGGCCGCTCGCGTCCGCCATCGCGGCGAGCATCGTGGCGGTGAGCGCCTCGTCGAACAGGGTGTCGACGAGCAGCGCCTCGCCGGCATCGGTGACGAGCCCGGCGTTCGACCAGCCCCAGCCGCCGTCCTTCTGGAAATACGCGAAGCTGCCGCTGCCGAGATCGAGAAGGCGGGTGTCCGGTGCATGGGCCATGCACTGGACACTATCAGAACGCAGGCGGCTGACGAGCCTCTACTGGAGCTCGAAGACCACCGTGACGGTGACGTTGGTGCCGACTTCACCGGCTTCCACCGGCGGGGCGGCCGCGTCCGCCGCTTCGGCGCGCATCATGGCGACCTTGGGCGTCGGGTAAGGGGGCTGCCAGCCGCCGCCTTCGGTGATGGAAACGATGCGCTTCACGCGGAGGCCCGCGGCGCCCGCATAAAGGTCGGCGCGCGCGCGAGCCTTCTTCACGGCGTCGAGCCGGGCCTCGTTCGTGGCGTCCTCGGGCTTGTCGAGGCCGAAGCTCGGCCCGTTCACCTGATTGGCGCCCTCGCTGACCAGCGCGTCGATCACGTCGCCCGCGCCCGCGAGCTTGCGGAGCTTCACGGTGACGGTGTTGGTCGCCTGATAGCCGATCAGCTGCGGCGCCTTGCGCTCCTCGTAGCTGTATTGCGGATTGAGGTTGATGTTCGAGGTCTGGATGTCGCGCTCGGCGATTCCGGCCCTCTTGAGGGCGGCGACCACGCGCGTCATCTGGCTGTTGTTGGCGGTGAGCGCGGCGCGCGCCTCGGCCGCCTGCGTGACGACGCCCGCCGAGATGACGGCGATGTCGGGAACGCGGGTGCTCTCGCCGGTCGCCGTCAGCGACAGCAGGGTCTCGGCGGGGACGCTCGGCGCCGTCTGTGCGGCGACCGGGGTCGCGGCGCTGGCGGCGAGCGCGCCGAGGGCGAGAAGCGTTTGAGTACGCATGGGTTTCATTCCTTTCGTTTTCCGCCCCAACGGATCAGCGGCGGACAGGTTGCCCTATCCGCCGCGCAACATGAACCGGAGTTGAAACCGCGCCTCCGATCAGGCCTGACGGGTCTTGACGATGCGGTAGATCCACAGAAGCAGGATCGCGCCCGCCGTGGCGATGAGGATATTGACGAGATGGCCGTTGCTGCCGCCGAGGCCGAGCAGACTGCCGACATAGCCGCCGATGAGGCCGCCGGCGATGCCGATGAGGATGGTGACGATGATGCCGCCGGGGTCCTTGCCCGGCATGATCCACTTGGCGAGCGCGCCGGCGATCAGGCCGACGACGATCCAACCCAGAAAACCGTAGTCCATCTGCTTGCTCCTGCTGTTTTTCCAGAAAAACCGGAGATGTCCGTCACGTTTCCTGCGGGTGGGCCCGGGCGGCCGGATACCGGCCGGGTTCTCCGCGAACACACCCTCCTGTCGTGCGTTCGTCGACGATAAAATCCGTTTATCGAATAGCTGTCGAGCCGAAACTTGCTGTGGAGTCTAGGCAACGTGTCTTGAAATATTCGGTCCCCGGCTCGTTTGACTGCCCGAAACGTGCTAATTGCCGACCGATTACATCTTTCCGAGCAGGACTCGAATTTTCCCGTCGCGTTATGCGGACCTTGCGCCGACTGACTTATTCGGGTAACACACTCTCGATACAAACAGGCACAGTCACTGGCGATGAACATGCATCAACCCGTCGATAGCTCTTTCAGGAGCAGCGTTTCCCGGTCATGGGCATCGGCCGGGAGCGATGGCGGCCGTCGCCGCGTCCTGGTCGTCGCCGCGATCCTCGTCGCCGCGGCGGTCGCGGCCTGGCTCGTCTTCGGCGGCGGCGCGGAGACGCCCGCGGAGAACCCGGATGCCGGGCGCCCGTCGATCACCGTCATCGTGCCGGGCACCACGCAGGTCGCGGACAGCGTCAGGGCCGTGGGCAGCATCGCCGCGCGCCGCGACATGCCGGTCGGCGTGCAGGGCGAGGGCGGGGCCGTGACCGCGGTCCTCGTCGATGCCGGCGACTACGCGCAGAAAGGCCAGGTGCTGGCGCGCATCGACCGCTCGGTGCTCGAACAGCAGGTGAGCCAGTTGCAGGCGTCCGTGATCCGCGCCCGCGCCGACGCGGCGCTCGCGCAGTCGGAGCTC
>JACFNY010000225.1 GCA_019454625.1 Sphingomonadaceae bacterium | reverse complement strand
ACCGATACCGGCGTCGGCAAGACCGTCTTCGCGGCCGCGCTCGCCGGCACCCTTCGCGCGCACTACTGGAAGCCGGTGCAGGCCGGGCTCGAGGACGGCAGCGACGCCGAAAGCGTGGCCGCGCTCTCCGGCCTCCCTGCGGATCACATCCTCCCCGAGGCCTACCGGCTGACGACGCCCTGCTCGCCGCACCGCGCCGCCGAGCTCGACGGCATCGGGATCGACCCCGCCCGCCTCGCGCTTCCCGCGCACGACCCGCTAGTCGTCGAGGGTGCAGGCGGCACGCTCGTTCCCGTGACGCGGGAGCTGCTCTACGCCGATGTCTTCGCGCGCTGGGGCCTGCCGGTCGTCGTCGTCGCCCGCACCGGCCTCGGCACCATCAACCACAGCCTGCTCACCGTGGAAGCCTTGCGTGCGCGCGGCGTCCCCGTGCTCGGCATCGCCTTCTGCGGCGCCGCCAACGCGGACAGCGAGACCACCATCTGCGCGATCGGCAAGGTGAAGCGTCTCGGCCGCCTGCCACGCCTCGATGCGCTGACGCCTGCAAGCCTGTCGCGGGCGTTCGCATCCGCCTTCCGGCTAGAGGATTTCCGATGAGTTCGCCCGTCTGGCACCCGTTCACGCAGCACGGCCTCGGCGAGCCGATCCCGCGCGTCGTCCGCGCCGAGGGCTGCGCGCTCTACACGGCGGACGGCCGCCGCGTCATCGACGCCATCTCGTCGTGGTGGGTGACGACGCACGGCCATTGCCACCCGCGCATCATGGCCGCCATCGCCGATCAGGCGACGCGCCTCGACCAGATGATCTTCGCGGGCTGGACGCACGAGCCCGCCGAAACGCTCGCCGCCGCACTTGTCGAGATGCTGCCTGCCCCGCTCGCGCACGTCTTCTTCTCGGACAGCGGTTCGACCGCCGTCGAGGTCGCGCTCAAGATGGCGCTCGGCTACTGGCGGGATCGCGGCGCGCGTCATCGCATCCTCGTCATGGAGCACAGCTACCACGGCGACACCATCGGCACGATGTCGGTGGGCGAACGCGGCGTCTACAACGCCGCCTACGAGCCCTTCTTGTTCGACGTCGGCACCGTCCCCTTCCCCGCCGCCGGGCACGAGCAGGAGATGCTCGACACACTCGAACGCCTCTGCCTCACCGAAAGCCCCGCCGCCTTCATCGTCGAGCCGCTGGTGCTCGGCGCGGGCGGAATGATGATGTACGGCGCGGACACGCTCCGCGAGATGCACGCCGTCTGCCGCCGCCACGACGTGCTCTTCATCGCCGACGAGGTGATGACCGGCTGGGGCCGCACCGGCACGCTGCTCGCCTGCGAGCAGGCCGGGATCGTGCCGGACATCCTCTGCCTCGCCAAGGGCCTCACCGGCGGCGCCGTGCCGCTCGCCGTCACGCTGGCGACACCGCCGATCTTCGAGGCACATCTTTCGCAGGATCGCGCGAAGCTTTTCTATCATTCGTCCAGCTTCACGGCGAACCCGCTCTCCTGCGCCGCCGCCGTCGCCAATGTCGCGATCTGGCAGGAGGAGCCGGTGCTGGACCGCATCGCCGACCTCGCCCGGCGGCAGGAACAGAAGCTTGGGAAGCTTGCGACCAACCCCTGCATCCGAAACGCCCGCCGGATCGGCACGATCACGGCGATAGAGGTCGAGGACACGACCGGCAACTACCTGTCCGCGCTCGGCCCGCGCCTGCTCGCCGCGTTCCGCGAACGCGACGTGCTGCTCCGCCCGCTCGGCAACACCGTCTACCTGATGCCGCCCTACTGCACCGACGACGCCGATCTCTCCCGCATCTACGACGTCATCGAAGAGGTGATCGCGGAGTAGTTTACGCCCGCCGGCCAAGCCGGTAACCTCGCCCGCGGACAATCAGGGGAGACCATCCATGCGCTGGCGCGGCCGCAGAATGAGCGACAACGTCGAGGACCAGACCGGGCGTGGCGGCATGGGCTTCCCGATAGGCGGCGGCCGGCTCCCCGTCGGCGGCAAGGGCGGTTTGGGGTGCGGCGGTCTCGTCATCGTCGTCGTGCTGGCGCTGGTGTTTGGCGTCGATCCGATGCAGCTTCTCGGTGGCCTGTCGCAGCAGGGCGGCGTCGCCGTGCCGCAGCAACAAGTGCCGTCCGCCGTGCCCGGCGAAGGCGCGGGCTGCGAGCGCAGCGACCTGCACCGCTTCTCCTGCACCGTGCTCGCCGACACCGAGGACACATGGAACACTATTTTCCAGCAGTCGGGGCAAAACTATCCGGAGCCCACGCTCGTCTTCTACGCGGGTCTCGGCCAGTCCGGCTGCGGCGCGGCGCAGTCCGCGACCGGCCCCTTCTATTGCCCGGCGGACCGGAAAATCTACATCGACACCAGCTTTTTCGATCAGCTCGAACAGCAACTCGGCGCGGGCGGTGATTTCGCGCAGGCCTACGTCATCGCGCACGAGGTCGGCCACCACGTCCAGACCGTCACCGGCCTTTCCGAGCAGCTCCGCCGTGAGCAGGCGCGCGTCGGCAAGACACAGGCGAACGCGCTCCAGGTCCGCATGGAACTTCAGGCCGATTGCTACGCAGGCCTCTGGGCGCGCTCCAACCAGCAGCACCTCGAAGCCGGCGACATCGAGGAAGCGCTCACCGCCGCCAACGCCATCGGCGACGACCGCCTGCAACGCCAGTCGCAGGGCTACGTGGTGCCGGACAGCTTCACGCACGGCACATCGGCGCAGCGCATGAACTGGTTCAAGCGCGGCTACGAGACGGGCGACCCGAACCGGTGCGACACGTTCACCGCGCGCGAACTCTGACCGCTTCTCCCCTGAAGAGGAGGGGCTTTTTGCGGCTCAATCCTCGATGGCGGCGTAGACCATCGTCTTGAGTTCGCGGCGGACCGGGTAGGACGACGAGGGGATGAGCTGCGTCATGAAGATGCAGATCAGGTCTTCGGCCGGGTCGATCCAGAAGGCGGTGGAGGCGGCGCCGCCCCAGAAATAGTCGCCCGCTGAGCCCGCGATCATCGTTTTCGCCGGGTCCATCGTCGTGGCGAAGCCGAGGCCGAAGCCGATGCCGTTGTAGTTGGCTTCCGAGAACAGCGAGACCGACAGCGCCGGCAGGTCGACGCCGCCCGGCAGATGGTTCGCGGTCATCAGGTCGAGCGTCTTGCGGCTGATGTAGCGATGGCCGTCCGCCTCGCCGCCGTTCAGCAGCATCTGCGCGAACCTCAGGTAATCGTGCGCCGTGCCGACGAGCCCGCCGCCGCCCGAGACGAACGCCGGGCGCTCCCGGAAGCCGGAAAGCGCCGGGTCGTCCTGAAGGATGGTCCGGCCGTTCGGGGTGAGCGCATAGCAGGCGGCGAGACGTCCCTCCTCGCCCGCGCGGACCTGAAAGTCGGTATCGACCATCCCGAGCGGCGTCAGCAGGCGTTCACGCAGGAAATCCTCGAAAGCCTGCCCGGTGATGCGCTCGATCAGATAGCCGAGCACGTCGGTCGCCACCGAATAGTTCCACTTCTCGCCGGGCGAGAATTCGAGCGGCAGCTCGGCGAGGCCCGCGATCATCTGACCCAGCGTGATCGTGCCCTTCTCGATCTCGCCGATGCCGCGCGCGCGATAGGCGGCGTCCACATTGGTGCGGTTCTGGAAACCGTAGGTGAGGCCCGCGGTGTGGCGCAGCAGGTCGATCACCAGCATCGGCCGGGTGGGCGCCGTCGTCTGGAACCCCAGCTTGTCGATGCCGCCCGCGTAGACGCGCAGGTCCTTCCATTCGGGGATGTAGAGGTGGACGGGGTCTTCAAGCGCGACGCGCCCCTCCTCCACCAGCATCATGAACGCCACCGAGGTGATCGGCTTCGTCATCGAATAGATACGGAAAATCGTGTCCGCGGCGACGGGCACGCCGCGTTCGCGATCGGCAAGGCCACGCACGCCGACGTGAGCGATCTCGCCCCGGCGCGCGACGAGCGTGAGCGTACCCGGCATCTTGCCCGAAGCCACGTACTTCTGCTCCAGGAAATCGTCGATCCGCGCGAGACGCGCAGGTGACATGCCATGTCCCTGACCCACCTTCAGCACCAACAGGGCCTCCTTCACGCCGCAGCGCCTCGTCAGCGCCTTGTACGAC
>JACFNY010000224.1 GCA_019454625.1 Sphingomonadaceae bacterium | reverse complement strand
GGCGGGCACCGTGTAGCCCTGGCTCGCCACCTCGCCGAGCCGCGTGCCGAGCGCGATGACGAGGTCGGCCGAATTGACCCGCTCGACGAGCTTCGGGTTGGAGCCGAGGCCGAGTTCGCCCGCGTAGCTCGGGTGCGTGTTGTCGAACCGGTCCTTACGGCGCCACGAGGTGATGACGGGAAGCCCCGCGCTTTCCGCGAAGCCCTGCACCGCGCCGACGTCATCGGCGGTCCAGCCCGGCCCGCCGAGCCAGAGCAGCGGCCGTTCGGCGGCATCGAGCATGTTGGCGAGCGCGGCGATGGCGGACGCGTCGGGCGACGCCTGCGGCGGCTCGATGCGCGCGGCGACGGCGGGCGACGCCTCATGGGTCAGGACATCCTCCGGCAGCGCGACCACCACCGGACCCGGCCGCCCCGAGAGGCTGAGCGCATAGGCCGAGGCGACGATCTCGTGCGCGCGGTCGGCGCGGTCGAGCACGAACACGCCCTTGGCGAGCGCGCCGAACATGCGGCGGTAATCGACCTCCTGAAACGCCTCGCGCCCGATCATGTCGGTGCCGACATCGCCGACGAACAGCAGCATCGGCGTCGAATCCTGAAAGGCGGTGTGCACGCCGATCGAGGCGTGCGTGGCGCCCGGCCCGCGCGTCACCATCGCGACGCCCGGCCTGCCGTTCAGCTTGCCGTAGGCCTCCGCCATGTTGGCGGCGGCGGCCTCGTGGCGGCAGGTGACGAGTGCGATCCTGTTCTGCACGCCGTGCAGCGCATCGAGCACGGCGAGGTAGGATTCGCCCGGAACGCAGAATACGTGACTGGTGCCCTGAAGGACGAGAGTCTCGGCGATGGTTTCGGCCACGCTCGGCATGGTCGGATCGGTGCCCGCGCCGAGCCGCGAAGTCAAGCGGGGTTGGCCGGACGTCCCTCGACTTCGCCCGGGATGATGATCGTGGAGCAACAGGGGCTTGCATTCCGAACCCTTCGGGCGCTTGCCAGGGCAGGCGCCCCGGGACAGGCGAAGGCCGAGGGACGCACCACCCTGTCCTCTCTCCGAGCTACCCGTCGCCGTGCGTTTCCGGCATTGAGCCTCGCATGACCGACACTATCCGCATCGAACGCGACGGCCGCGTGCTCGTCGTCACCATGAACCGCCCGGACAAGAAGAACGCGCTGACGCACGCCATGTACGCCGCGATGGCGGACGCGATCGACGGCGCGCAGGAGGACGACGGCATCCGCGTCGTGCTGCTGACCGGCGCGGGCGACGCCTTCACGGCCGGCAACGACCTCGTCGATTTCCAGTCAAACCCGCCGCGCGGCACGGACACGCCGGTGGCGCGGTTCCTGCGCGCGATCCTGAACGCCGAGAAGCCGCTGATGGCGGCCGTGGGCGGCGTCGCCGTGGGGGTCGGCACCACGATGCTGCTGCACTGCGACATCGTCGTCGTCTCCGAAAACGCCATGCTGCAGACGCCGTTCGCCGACCTCGCGCTGGTGCCGGAAGCCGGGTCGTCGCTGCTGCTGCCGCAGGTGGTGGGCACAGCGCTCGCCAGCGACATGTTCCTGACCGGGCGGCGGCTTTCCGGCGAGGAGGCGGTGCAGATCGGCCTCGCCTCGCGCTTCGCACCGCACGCGGAGCTTGAAACCGAGGCGCGGCGCATCGCGCACGGCATCGCCGCCAAGGCACCCGAGGCGGTGCGGCTGACGAAGGGCCTGCTGCGCCGGAACCGCGAGGAAACCGGCGCGCGCATGGCGCATGAAAGCGCGCTTTTCACCGAGCGGCTGAAATCGCCGGAGTTCATGGAAGCCGCCACCGCCTTCATGCAGAAGCGGCCGCCGAACTTCGGCTGACGGATGCGCCGGAAACGGGCCTAGAGCCAGGAGCCTGTTCCGACAGGCGCGCCGGGCCGGCCTTCGCCGTGGCTCGGCGGCCACATGAACGTGTACCACACCGAAAAGCGGCGCAGGCTCTGCTCCGTGTCGTAGAGCGGCGTGTAGCCGATCTCGCGCATCGCCGCCGCGCAGCTGTGATCGACGCCGCGCAGCTGCTGCGCCGACAGGCGCACATTGGCATCCCCCAGCAGCGGCAGGCGCGGCACCGAGACGGGCGGCGAGGCGACGCTCGCGATGCGCTTCAGCACCGGCTTCGGCAGCTTGAACACGGCCGCCTTCGCGCCCGCGAACAGATTGTAGAAAAACGGCTCCGCGGCGAGCGTGCTGCGGATTTCGGGCGCGACGAGACGCTTCAGCGCCTTCCTGAAGCTCGGCTTCGGAATGCCCGGGGGCTTGCCCGCCGCCGCGCGCAGAACCTCGGGATCGACAGACCGTACCGGCACGTTGCCGGCAAGCGGTTGCAGCGTCTCCACAAGGCGCGCCCACGTGATCGAATCATTGTCCGTGACGAAGTAGCGCGCGCCCGAGACATTGCTGGCGACCGCGCAGAGCGCGGCATGAGCGAGGTTGTCCACGTCCACCATCGCGCAGACCCAGTCGCCGTCCGCCCGGACGAACTGCCGGGACGCGACCGCCTTTACGATATCGGTTATGAAACCGGAGCCGGGGCCGGTGATGTTCGGCGGGCACAGGATGACCGCGCGCACGTCTCCCCGCGCGGCGGCGGCCATCACCAGTTCGTCCTGCTCCAGCTTCATCGCGCCGTACTCGTTGGTGGGCGCAGGTGCCGCCGTTTCGCTGGCCGAGGCCGGATCCGGGTAATCGCCGTAGATCGAGATGCTGCTGAGATGCACGAAGCGCGCGATGCCGTTCGCCTTCACGGCGTGCAGCGTGTTGTCGAGCGTGCCGACCATGTTGCCGCCGCGCATACAGTTTATCACCGCGTCGAAGCCTTGCAGCGCCGCCTGCGTGGCATCCCGGTCCCCGAGATTGAGCCTGCGCACCTCGATGCCCTGCCGCGAGAGCTCCCAGCTGCTGCCGGTCGAGCGTGCGAAGGCGTGCACCTCGTGGCCGGCGGCGCGCGCCTGACGCACGACGGCGGTTCCGACGAAGCCCGACGCGCCAAGGATCGCGATTTTGCTCATGCCGCTTCTCCTGCCGCGACGACGCTGCTCCAGGGATGCGGAAGCGGTTGCCTGACGCTGTAAAGATCGGTGAGAAGCCGCACCGATTCGCGGGCGGCCTTGCCATCGACGCGCGGTGCGGTGTTGCCGCGAACTGCGTTCACGAAATCCTCGATCTCGCGCTCGAACGTATTGCGCCCCACGCGCTCGGGCTTCGGCCCGCTGTCGTCCAGCGTGTAGACGATGCTTGAACCGTGCGGGCGGAACCGCACGATGAAGTCGCCGTCGGGCAGGATCAACAGACCCTGCCCGGTCCGCACGACGAGTTCGTCGGCAAGCTGCGCGGTTTTCGAGAACTGCATGCGCCCGGCGATGGTGCGTCCGTCGGCCGTGTTAAACAGGAACTTCGCGACGCAGTTCGCCTCCGGGCCGGCCTCGCCGTCGTCGAAATACTCGAACGCCGCGGGGTATCCGAACCAGTTCAACATGCGGTCGATGAAGTGCGCGCCGTGCACGGTCAGCACGCCGCCGACGCGCTTGCCGGGCACGACATAGCCGTCCACGGGACTCCAGCCGCCCTTCGAGCCGGAAATGTAGGAGAAGCTCTCGACCTTGCCGAAGTGCTCCCCGGCGACGAGACGGGCGGCGAGTTCGACGCTGTCGCGAAAACGGGTCGAGTATCCGGCCGCGATCAGCGCGCCCTTCGCCTCGGAAAGCGCAAGCAGTTCATCGGCTTCCGCGAGGTTTTCGGTGAGCGGCTTCTCGACGAGCACGGGGATGCCGCGCTCGAGCAGCGCCTTGCTGACCGCGTAGTGCGTGTGGTTCGGCGTCGCGACGATCGCGCCGTCGATCGGGATGTCGATGGCCTCGACCGAAGGGAAATAGCGGAACTCGCGGCCGAAGAACGCCCCCGCGCTCGCGACGCGCGCAGGCGACCGATCGACAAGCGCCGCGATCTCGACGGATGGCAGGCCGAGCACGGCCCGCATGTGGGCGTTCATGGTGATGGCGCCGACGCCGACGATGGCAAGCTGAAATTGCTTTTGCATTCTAGCACTACTTTGGCAGAAGGTTGATTTTTGGGATTCCCATCTGGATTGATGAG
>JACFNY010000223.1 GCA_019454625.1 Sphingomonadaceae bacterium | reverse complement strand
GAAGAACGATGCGACCACAAAGGGCTAGAGCAGGCTGCGCGATTCCGGAATCGCGCAGCCTGCTCTAGATGTCTGGTCGAGGCTTTCGCGCACCTTCTGCGCGAGGCCTTCCATCGTATAGGGCTTGCGCACGGTTTCGGCGGGCGGATCGAGCGGCTCGCCGTCGACGCCCGTGCGCGCGAAGCCGCTGGTGTAGAGCAGGCCGAGGTCCGGCCAGCGCGAGAGCGCCTCGCGCGCCAGCTCGTCGCCGTACATGCCGGGCATCACGATGTCCGTGAACAGCAGCCGGATGCCGGGATGCTCGTCGAGGATTTCGAGCGCTTCCTTGCCGTTCGCCGCGTGGCGCACCGTGTAGCCGAGTTCGCGGAGGTTCTCGACCGTGACCATGCGGAGCTGGTCCTCGTCCTCCACGACGAGGATGGTCTCCTCGGGGCTTCCGCCGACAAGCGGTGCTTCCGAGCGCGGCACGGGGGGCACGACACGCCCGACGATCTGCACCGGCAGGTAGATGTCGACGCGCGTGCCTTCGCCGGGGGCGGATTCGATCGAGATGTGCCCGCCGGACTGGTGCACGAAGCCGTGCACCTGGCTGAGGCCGAGGCCGGTGCCCCGGCCCACGGCCTTGGTGGTGAAGAAGGGCTCGAAGACGCGCTCGACGATTTCGGGCGGCATCCCCTGCCCGGTATCGACGACGCTGATCAGCGCATAGGCGCTCGCCGCCTCGCCTTCGGGAAGCGGCTCGCCGTCCGGCACGTAGCGCGCGGTCTCGATCCTGAGCGTGCCGCCGTCGGGCATCGCATCACGCGCGTTGGCGGCAAGATTGATGATGACGTTCTCGAGCTCGCCGGGATCGACGAACACCGGCGGGATGTCTCCGCCGAACTTCGTTTCCACGCTGATCCGCTCGCCGAGCGTCCGCCCGATGAGGTCGACGACGCCCGTCATCAGCAGGTTCACGTCGACCGTCTGCGGGTTGAGCGACTGGCGGCGCGAGAAGGCGAGCAGCCGCGCGGTGAGCGAGGCGGCGCGGTTCGCCCCCTCGCGCGCGTTGTCGATCAGCTTCACGACGCGCGCGTCGTCGGGGCTGATGCGCCGTTTCAAAAGGTCGAGGCTGCTGATGATGACCGCGAGCATGTTGTTGAAATCGTGCGCGATGCCGCCGGTGAGCTGGCCGACCGCCTCCATGCGCTGCGCCTGCCGGAGCCGGTTCTCCGCGGCCTCGCGCGAGGCGATCTCGGCGCGCAGCGCGACGTTCGCCTGCGTCAGCTCGTGCGTGCGCGCGGCGACCGCCGCTTCCAGCACGTTGCGCCGGATCTCGCCCGCCTCCTCGCGCTCCAGCGCCAGCTTGGTGCGGTACACCATGTACGCGAGCGCGATCATCGAGATGAGCGCGGCAACGATGAGCGCGACCCCGAGCGCCGCCAGCCGGTAGAGCGACTGCGCGCCGAGGTGATCGCGCTGCACGACGTCCTGCTGCCGCCGTTCGAGCACGGCGCGCTGCTCGGCGACGATCTCGTTCATCATCGCCTGGATCTCGTCCATCAGGCGCCGCCCGTAGCCCGAGGCGACGTCGATCCGCGCCGCCTCCATGCGGCCCCGGCGGGTCATCTCGACGGAGCGCGCCATTTCCTCCAGCTTGAGCGCGATGAGGCGCCGCAGCACGACGAAGCGCGCCGCCTGCCGCTCGTCGCCCTCGCCGATCCGGCGCTGCAGGTCGTCGAGCACGCTCGAACTGCGCGCGCGGGCGGCTTCATAGGGTTCGAGGAAGACCGGGTTCTCGGTCAGCACATAGCCGCGCTGGCTGCGCTCGGCCTCCT
This sequence comes from Sphingomonadaceae bacterium, assembly GCA_019454625.1. Taxonomy (GTDB): domain Bacteria; phylum Pseudomonadota; class Alphaproteobacteria; order Sphingomonadales; family Sphingomonadaceae; genus Sphingosinicella. The sequence continues at coordinate 2,308 of JACFNY010000223.1, read as the reverse complement.
GCAACGCGTTGATCAGGCGTTCGGCGGCGACCAGCCCCTCGAAGCCTTCCGTGGTGCGCGCGACCGCTTCGGTGCGGGTGCGCTCGATGTCCACCGCACGCTGGAACGCGGCAAACGAGATCGCGCCGATGCCGATGAGCGCGGCAAGCAGCGCGAAGACTCCGACGACGAAATGCCAGGTCCGGGTCCCGACGCGGCGATCCTCGAACCCGCTGGAAACGGTAGCGTCCTCCATCCGGCCTATCTTGCCGGAGTTGACGGTTGAAGGCGAGGGTTCAAAGCGCGTGACCTCTTTGCATCTATCATGCGTTATTAATGTTCTGTTTGTACAAAAATTACAAGCAATGGGGTTGCCCTGTATCATTTAATCTCGTACATGCGCGGGCCGAATCAAGGAAAACGATCGTGAACGAGCAGAGAACCGGAGCGGAAAACCTCATACAGGCGCTGATCGAACTCGGCGTCGACACCGTGTTCGGTTATCCGGGCGGCGCGGTGCTGCCGATCTACGACGCGCTGTTCCAGCAGTCGGTGATCAGGCACGTCCTCGTGCGCCACGAGCAGGCCGCCGTCCATGCCGCCGAGGGCTATGCGCGCTCGACGGGGAAGCCCGGCGTCGTGCTCGTCACCTCCGGCCCCGGCGCGACCAATGCCGTCACCGGCATCACCGACGCGCTGCTCGATTCCATCCCGGTCGTCGTGCTGACCGGGCAGGTCGCGACGCACCTCATCGGGTCGGACGCCTTCCAGGAGTGCGACACGGTCGGCATCACGCGCCACTGCTCCAAGCACAACTATCTGGTGAAGGACCCGGAGCGCCTCGCCGACATCGTCCACGAGGCGTTCCATATCGCCACCTCCGGCCGCCCCGGCCCGGTCGTCATCGACATCCCCAAGGACGTGCAGGTCGCGCGTGCCGGCTACCGGAAGCGCTCGGCGCTCCACAACGGCTACAAGCTTCAGCTGAAGGGCGAGCTGAAGGACATCGAGGCCGCCGTCGAGATGCTGGCGAAGGCCGAGCGCCCGATCCTCTACACGGGCGGCGGCGTCATCAATTCGGGCAACGGCGCCTCGCAGCTGCTGCGCGAGCTGGCGCGCGTCTCGGGCGCGCCCGTCACCTCGACGCTGATGGGCCTCGGCGCCTTCCCGGCCGCCTCGCCGCAGTGGCTCGGGATGCTCGGGATGCACGGCACCTATGAAGCCAACATGGCGATGAACGAATGCGACCTCATGGTCTGCATCGGCGCGCGCTTCGACGACCGCGTGACCGGGCGGCTGGACGCTTTCTCGCCGGGTTCGAGGAAGATCCACATCGACATCGACCGCTCCTCGATCAACAAGAACGTGAAGGCGGACCTCGGCATCGTCGGCGACGTCGGCCACGTGCTGGAGGACATGCTGAAGGTCTGGAAGGCGCGCGGCCACAAGGCCGCGGACCAGACGGCGTGGTTCGCCCGGATCGACGCGTGGCGGAAGAAGGACAGCCTCGGCTTCCGGCAGGCGGGCAAGGAAATCCTGCCGCAATACGCGATCCGGCGCCTCTACGAGGCGACGAAGGCGAAGGCGCCGATCATCACCACCGAGGTCGGCCAGCATCAGATGTGGGCCGCGCAGCATTTCCACTTCGAGGCGCCGCGCAAGTGGCTGACCTCGGGCGGGCTCGGCACGATGGGCTACGGCCTCCCCGCCGCGATCGGCGCGCAGCTCGGCAACCCGAAAGCCCTCGTCATCGACATCGCGGGCGAGGCGTCCATCCTGATGAACATCCAGGAGATGTCCACGGCCGTGCAGTACCGCCTGCCGGTGAAGGTGTTCGTGCTCAACAACGAATACATGGGCATGGTCCGCCAGTGGCAGGAGCTCACCTACGAGAGCCGCTATTCGGAGAGCTACAGCGAGGCGCTTCCCGATTTCGTGAAGCTTGCCGAGGCCTACGGCTGGAAGGGCATCCGCATCGAGGACGCCGACGGGCTCGACGCCGGCATCGCCGAGATGATCGCCCATGACGGCCCGGTGTTCGTCGATTGCCGCGTCGCCAAGCTGGAGAACTGCTTCCCGATGATCCCGTCGGGCGCGGCCCATACGGAGATGATCCTGAGCCCGTCCGACGTGAAGGGCGAACTCGACGAAGACGCGCAGGCGCTCGTCTGATGCGCGATCTCGGCCCCATCCGGCGGCACACGCTCGCCATCACCGTCGATAACGAGTCCGGCGTTCTTGCGAAGATCGTCGGCCTGTTCTCGGCGCGCGGCTACAACATCGAGAGCCTCACTGTGGCGGACATCACGGAATCGCACGATGTCAGCCG
>JACFNY010000222.1 GCA_019454625.1 Sphingomonadaceae bacterium | reverse complement strand
GATGCTTACGGTCGGGCCGCGCGCGGCGCGCCTCGCGCGCGGCGCCGAGGCCGCGCATCACTCGGACTTTCCGGTGGTCCTCGACGTCTCGCTCGCGGGGCGCGCCGACCTCGCCAAGCACTTCGCGCTGTCCGCCGCGCTGGCGGCGGCTGCCGATCCCTCGATCGGACGGGCGCTCGGCACGTGGAAGGAACTCGACGACAGCCTCGCGGGCGGCAGCGGCTTCTCGTTCGTCGATCTCGCCGCCGACCGGGCCGGTCTCCGGCTCGGCGAGGCGGCGGCGGACCCCGCGCGCGCCGGGCGGCTCGCCTCCCGCTTCGCTGCGGGGGCTCCCGACCTGCTTCCCTTGTCCACGCTCGGCCTCACCGAAGGCATCAGCGCCGAGGTGTTCGAGCGCCGCTACCGCGACATTTCCAGCGCGGAATATGCGGCAGCGGTGGCGCGCGTCGACCGCGCGCTCGACACGCTGCCCGTCATGGCTCGCTGAAAGGCCCTGCGTTTCCGCTCAGTTGAGCCGTTCGATCGCCACGGCCGTCGCCTCGCCGCCGCCGATGCAGAGGCTGGCGACGCCCTTCGTCAGCCCCGCGTCGCGCAGCGCGCCGAGCAGCGTGACGATGACGCGCGCGCCGCTCGCCCCGATCGGGTGGCCGAGCGCGCAGGCACCGCCGTGGACGTTCACCTTGTCCTCGTCGAGGCCGAGATCGCGGATCGCCGCCATCGCAACCACGGCGAAGGCCTCGTTGATCTCGTAGCGGTCGACGTCATTCGCCGACCAGCCGACCTTCTTCAGCAGCTTCTCGATCGCGAACACCGGCGCGGTGGTGAACCACGCCGGGGCCTGCGCGTGCGTCGCGTGGCCGAGGATGCGGGCGATCGGCGTCAGGCCGCGCGCCTTCGCCGTCGATTCGCGCATCAGCACCAGCGCCGCCGCGCCGTCCGAGATCGAGGAGCTGTTCGCCGCCGTCACGGTGCCGTCCTTCGCGAACGCGGGCTTCAGCGTCGGGATCTTGTCGAGCTTCGCCTTGCCGGGCTGCTCGTCGATGCTCACCGTCACGTCGCCGCCGCGGGCGCTGATTGTCACCGGCACGATCTCGCCCGCGAACTTGCCGTTCGCGATGGCGGCCTGCGCGCGCGTCGTCGAGCGCACGGCGTAGGCGTCCTGCGCCTCGCGCGTGAACTGGTAGTGGCGCGCCGTCTCCTCGGCGAACGTGCCCATCGCGCGGCCCTTGTCGTAGGCGTCCTCGAGGCCGTCGAGGAACATGTGGTCCTTCACCTCGCCGTGGCCCATGCGGTAGCCGCCACGCGCCTTCAGCAGCAGGTAGGGGGCGTTCGTCATGGATTCCATGCCGCCCGCGACCATGATCCCGGCGCTGCCCGCGAGGATGTTGTCGTGCGCGTCCATCGTGGCCTTCATGCCCGAACCGCACATCTTGTTGAGCGTGGTCGCGCCGACGCTCTCGGGGAGCCCCGCGCCGAGCAGCGCCTGACGCGCCGGGGCCTGGCCCTGTCCCGCGCCAAGCACGTTGCCCATGATGACCTGCTCGACGTCGGCGGCCGGAACGCCCGCCTCGTCGAGCGCGGCGCGGATCGCGGCGCTGCCGAGCTGGCTGGCGGTGAGCGCAGCAAGCTCGCCCTGGAAGCCGCCCATGGGGGTGCGCTTGGCGCCGACGATCACGATTGGGTCCACGAGATGCTACTCCTCTTTCGTTCCGGTCATCGCGAGGCCCGACAGCGGATGCGCGCCGGCGACGTTGTTTTCCCAGCCCGTCACGCGCGGCGACACCAGCGACCAGCGGATCGGCGACAGGACGGCTATCAGCGGCGCATCCTCGGAGATGAGCCGGTTCGCGCGCCGCTGGAGCTGGATGCGCGTGCCGGGATCGTCCTCGGTGGCCGCGTCGGCGAGTAGCTGGTCGACGGCGGGGTTGCAATAGCCGCCGAGCCGCACTGCGCAGGTGAACGGCTGCAGGAACGTGTCGGCGACGGGCGCGCGCGCGATGCGCTCGACGACGGCGAGGTCGAAATCGCCCTTCTCGATGGCGCGCCGGTGCGACAGCGGCCCGCGCGCATAGGCCTTCACGCGCACGCCGATGGCGCCCCACGAATTGCTGATCGCGCCGAGCAGGTCCGCGTGCTCGCGGCCGTGCGGGATCGCGACCGAGAGCGTCAGCGGCTGGCTCACCGTGTACCCGGCCTCGGCGAGCAGGCGCACGGCCTCGCTCTCGCGCGCGTCGGGCGACCACCCCGCCCAGTCGCCCGCGCTTCCGGCGTAGGCGTCGGGCAGCGTCGGCGGCAGCGCCGAATAGGCGGGTTGCAGCCCGGCGACGCCGAACAGGCGGGAGAGGATCGCGGTGCGGTCGAACGACATGGCGACCGCGCGGCGCACGCGCACGTCGGCGAGCGGACCGGCGCTGGTGCGCGCCAGATAGAAATAGAGGCCCCACGTCGGCTCCAGCAGCAGCGCCCGCGAATCGGCGCCCGTCCGCGCGGCGCGAAGGCCGGCGAGGCGGCCGCCGCTCACGACATCGAGTTCGCCCGCGTTGAAACGCCGGATCGCGCCGTCCGCATCGGAGCGGGACAGCACCGCGCCCGCGAGCGAGACCGTGTCCGCCGCGTAGTAGCCGCTGTTCTTGACGAGATGCAGCGCGCCGCTCGCTTCCTCCGGCGTGTCGGCCATCGTGAACGCGCCCGAGGCGGGCGGGTTTTTGCCCGTGCGGACGATCGCCGCCGCCGGGTCGGCGAGCAGCTGGAGCAGCGCCGGTTCCGGCTTGGCGAGCGTGATGACCACCGTGTCGGGGCGCGGATCGGTGACGCCCAGCATCCGCGCGGGCCGCCGGTTCGCGGCGATGAGCGCGGCGTTGTCGATCATCATCAGCTCGTCGCGCAGCGGATTGCCGGAGCCGGGGCTGACGATGCGCCGCATCACCGCCACCACGTCCCCGGCGGTGAGCCGCCGCCCGTCCGCCCAATAGGCCTCGCGCAGCTTGAACACGTAGGTGAGGCCGTCGTCGCTGACGCGCCAGCTGAGCGCGAGCGACGGCACCACCCGCCCGCTCGGCTCCAGCGTGGTGAGCCCGATGTGCATGGCGCGCGCCGCGGCGTTTTCGAGGCTGTCGTCGGGCGCGAGGCTGGCGCCGTCGTCGGCGACGAAGGCCATGCGGAGCAGGCTGGCGCCGCCGTCGTCCGCCGCGCGCTCGCAGCCGCCGAGTGCGATCAGCGCGAGGGCGAAGCAGCCGGTTATCCTGGCAAGGCGGGTCATCGCTGGGCGGGTCATCAGGGCCGGTCTAGACCAGCAGTGTGGCAATTTCAGCCACGAGTTTTCCCATTCCGTCACGAATCTGACCCGGATGCGCGCTAGCCTTCGCGTCTCGAAGCGCGGCGGCTTGCCCTTTCGCGCTGCGGTTCCCCCAAACCGACCTTGCCGGCGGCGCAGAAATGCGCCGCCGATCTTTCATGCGCCAGCGCGACGGCGCGATTGCATGGCACGGCGCGCGTCGGTAAGCCTTGCATTCACCATGCCAAGTCACGCCTCCCGCGCCCCCGCGCACGATATTCTGAAGCTTATCGGCGGTACGCCGCTCGTTCGCCTGCGCGGCCCGTCCGAACGCACCGGCTGCACTATCCTCGGCAAGTGCGAGTTCCTGAATCCCGGCGGATCGGTGAAGGACCGCGCGGCGCTCTTCATGATCGAGGCCGCCGAGCGCGAAGGCCGGCTGAAACCGGGCGGCATCGTCGTGGAGGGCACGGCCGGGAACACCGGCATCGGCCTCGCCGTTGTGGCGAACGCCAAGGGCTACCGCACCATCATCGTCATGCCCTCGAACCAGTCGGTCGAGAAGATGGCGACGCTGCGCGCGCTCGGCGCCGAGCTGGTGCTGGTGCCGCCGACGAAATACGCCGATCCCGAGCATTTCCAGCACCGCTCCCGCCGCATCGCGGAGGAAACGCCGGGTGCGATCTGGGCCGGGCAGTTCGACAATCTCGCGAACCGTCAGGCGCATATCGAAACGACTGCACCCGAGATCTGGGCGGACACCGGCGGCACCGTGGACGGCTTCACCTGCTCGGTCGGCACCGGCGGCACGCTCGCGGGCACGGCGATGGGCCTCAAGGCGAGGAACCCGGACATCCGCGTCGCGCTCACCGATCCCTACGGCGCGGCCATGTATTC
>JACFNY010000221.1 GCA_019454625.1 Sphingomonadaceae bacterium | reverse complement strand
ACTGCCGTTCAGAAGATCACCCTGTCGTCCTCGCGCGACATTCCCTTCAACAAGCTGGTGCTCTCCCAGTCCAACGTACGGCGCGTGAAAGCCGGCGTCTCGATCGAGGAGCTGGCCGAGGACATCGCCCGGCGCACCCTGCTCCAGAGCCTCAACGTCCGGCCGATCCTCGACGCCGAGGGCGCCGAGACCGGGATGTTCGAGATTCCCGCCGGCGGCCGCCGCTACCGGGCGCTGGAACTGCTAGTCAAGCAGAAGCGCTTGGCCAAGAACGCGCCCGTGCCCTGCGTGGTGCGCGATGCGGCGACCAATATCCTCGCCGAGGACGATTCGCTTGCCGAGAACGTCCAGCGCGCGCCGCTTCATCCGCTCGACCAATTCCGCGCGTTCCAGGCGATGCGCGAGAAAGGGCGGTCCGAGGAGGACATTGCAGCAGCGTTCTTCACCTCGGCCAATGTGGTGAAGCAGCGCCTGCGGCTCGCCAGCGTCTCGCCGAAGCTGCTCGATATCTATGCCGAGGATGGCATTTCTCTCGAGCAGTTGATGGCCTTCACCGTCAGCTCCGATCATGCCCGCCAGGAGCAGGTCTGGGAGACGATCTCCGGCTCCTGGTCGAAGGAGCCCTATCAGATCCGTCGCATGCTGACGGAGTCGACGGTGCGCGCCTCCGACAAGCGCGCCGTCTTCGTCGGCATCGATGCCTATGAGGCCGCTGGCGGCATCGTCCTGCGCGACCTGTTCCAGTCCGACGATGGCGGCTGGCTGCAGGATGCGGCGCTGCTCGACCGGTTGGCCGCCGAGAAGCTGAAGGTCATGGCCGACGAGATCGCCAATGAAGGCTGGAAGTGGATCGAGGTTGCCGTCAGCTTCCCCTATGGCGTGACCCATGGCCTGCGCGAACTGGAAGGCACGCCGATCGATCGCACGACCGAGGAACAGGCGACGCTCGATGCCCTGCGCGCGGAGTATGACAAGCTCCAGGCCGAATATGAGGACGCAGACGAACTGCCCGAAGAGGTCGATGAGCGCCTGGGCGAGATCGAGACCGCGATCGACGCCCTGGAAACCCGCCCCGTCCGCTACGATCCAGCCGACATCGCGCGCGCCGGCGTTTTCGTCAGCATCGATTCCGATGGCTCGCTGCTCGTCGACCGCGCCTATGTGAAGCCCGAGGACGAGGCTCCGGCCACCGATGGCGGCGAGGATGGTGACGGGAAGACGGCGGGCGATCCCGACGGGGACGGTTCCAGCCAGCGCACGATCATCAGCATCGGCGGACAGCCCGTCGAAACGGATGACGAGGAGGAAGACGCCATCAAGCCCCTGCCGGACCGGCTCGTGATGGAGCTGACCGCCGAGCGCACGCTGGCGCTCAGGGACAAGCTCGCAAACGACCCGGCGACCGCCTTCCTGGCCGTGCTGCACAAATTCTGCCGCGACGTCTTCTCGCGCTACAGCGCCCACAGCGTCGCGATGGAAGTCGCGGTACGCGGCACGGTGTTTCAGGCGCAGTCGCCGGAACTGCGGGACATGCCCTATGCGCGTGCGATCGAGGCGCGCCACAAGGATTGGGAAGCGCGCCTGCCGGCTGACGTCGCCGACCTCTGGGATGCGCTTGCCGCGCTCGCCGGCACCGAGCAGGCCGAACTGTTCGCCCATTGCGCATCGTTCGGCGTCAATGCGCTCTATGAGCGGGCCGACCGCTATGGTGGCGGCGCGATCTCCGCGCATGGGGTTCAGCTGCGCCTTGCCGAGGCCGATCACCTTGCCCGCGCGACCGGCCTCGACATGGCCGTGGCGGGCTGGCGTCCGACCGTCGGCAATTATCTCGGCCGTGTCACCAAGGCGCGCATTCTCGAAGCCGTGCGCGAAGGCGCGGGCGAACGGGCCGCGCAGCTCATCGACCATCTGAAGAAGGGCGATATGGCCAAGGAAGCCGAGCGGCTGCTCGCCGACACCGGCTGGCTGCCCGAGCCGCTACGCCTTGCCGGTGCCGAGCCGGCTCCTGACGTGGCGACGACGGAGGGAGAAACCGAGGCGTTGCCGGACTTCCTCGCCGGCGATGACGACGAGTCTTCCACCAGCGCCGACGGCGAGGATGACCCGGCCCGCATGATCGCAGCGGAATAGCCGAACCACGCGGGGCGGCCCCGGCCGCCTCGCATCCCTTCACCCCATCCGCTTATCCGAGCCCGGCCCTCCGCAACGGGGAACAGCCGGGCTCCTCTCGTTTCAGGAGCCTGACATGGCCGACTATTTCACTCATTTCTCATGCCTGCTCGATGTTGGCACGCCGCAGAACGCGGCCCGCGCACTCGACTTCTACAACAGGCTGTCCGAAGCGGCGGAAGACCCGCCGTCCGACGGCTTCCTGCTTTCGATCCAGCCCGAACATGGCGGCACGCGGCTCTGGATCCGCGATGACGTGACCGGCGACCCGCAGCGCGTCATCGACTTCGTGCTGCTCTGCGCGAAGACCTTCGGTCTCACCGGCCGCTGGGGTTTCCAATACGCCAACACCTGCTCGCGTCCGCGCACCGATGCCTTCGGCGGCGGCGCGCATGTGCTCGATCTCGGCGCCGGCCAGTCCGTCGCCTGGATCGGCACGCACGGATGGCTCGCCGACATGCTCGCGACGGGAGGGTCGGACGATGCCGAGGATCGTTGAAACCACCGTCTACCAGCTCGGCGAGCTGTCCGTGGAGGCTCAGGAGAAGGCGCGCGCCTGGTTCCGCGAAAGCATGGACACCGATGGTTGGTACGAATTCGTCTACGAGGACTTCGAGGCGATCTGCGCCATTCTCGGGGTCCGGCTCAAGACCCGCGTCGTGCGCCTCTATGGCGGCGGCACGCGGCAGAAGCCGTGCGTTTATTTTCGCGGTTTCTGGTCGCAGGGCGATGGCGCCTGCTTCGAGGCCTTCTATTCCCATGCGAGAGGCGCCGCTCACACGATCAGGGCGCACGCGCCGCAAGATGGCGAGCTTCACCGGATAGCGGACGCCTTGCAGGCGGTCCAGAAGCGGAACTTCTATCAGCTTCGCGCCGATGCCACCCATCGCGGCCACTACTATCACGAATACTGCATGGCGATCTCGGTCGAGCGCGATAGTCCGACCTGCCAGGACATGACCGCCGATGCGGAGGAGGCCGTGACGGAGGCGCTGCGCGATCTCGCCTGCTGGCTCTACCGCCAGCTCGAACGGGAATATGAATATCAGACCTCGGACGCCGTGGTCGACGGGGCGATCATCGCCAACGGTTACACCTTCACCGCTTCCGGGCGACGCTTCGGCTGAGCGCCAAGGGTCCATCATCGGTCCGTTCAGAGGAAGAGGGCCGCCGGGACGGGTTTGAGCCGGTGCGGTCGAGAGAGAGCGCCAGCCGGTTCGTCCCGTTCCCGCTCTCCTCGAGGTTCCCTCCATGACCACTGTCTCCGCTTCCGCGGCCGCCCTTGCGGCCACGTCCCTCCCTCTCGTCCTCGTCACCGATCCGGCCGCGCGCATCGCCGAGGCGGCGCGGCTTCTTCTCCCCCATCTCGAACGCGGCCAGCGCATCGACGCGGGCGTCCTGCGCACCGCCATGGAGACGGCCTTCGGCGCCTCCGATGCGACCGGCGCCTGGGACTGGAAGACCGCCTATGACGCCTGCGAGGCAGCGACCGCGCTGTTCCTGCGCAAATACGGAAAGGCGCTTTCCCGCAAAGCCGGCTCTCCGGCTGCCATGCTGCCGATGCTGGCGAAGATCGCCGGCCTTCTTCCCACCCACACGCGCCGTTCGGCCGAGAGCGAGACCTTCCAGCAATTTTCCACTCCGATCCCGCTCGGCCTCGCGGCTGCGGCCGCCGCGTCGGTCACCGCCGCCGACTGCGTGCTGGAGCCCTCTGCCGGCACCGGCCTGCTCGCCATCCTGGCCGAGATAGCAGGCGGATCACTGGTCCTGAACGAGCTGGCCGAGACCCGCGCCGGTCTTCTCTCTCACCTCTTTCCGGCCATTCCCGTCAGCCGCTTCGACGCGGCGCAGATCGACGATCATCTGGATGCGGCCGTCGTGCCGTCCGTCGTGCTGATGAACCCGCCATTCTCGGCGATGGCGAACGTCTCCGGTCGGTTGGCCGATGCCGCCTGTCGTCATGTCGCCTCGGCACTGGCGCGCCTAGCCGACGGCGGGCGGCTGGTGGC
>JACFNY010000220.1 GCA_019454625.1 Sphingomonadaceae bacterium | reverse complement strand
CACCCGCTTCGCCTGCGCCTGCCCGATCACGTAGTCGTTGAGGACGTCGCAAATCTCGCGCGGGCTCGGCACGCTGCCGTCGCTCTTCTTGGCGAGCGCGCCCTTCGTTTCCTCGCGGATGATGTCGTTGCACAGCTCGACGCATTCATCGCAGATGAACACCGTCGGCCCGGCGATCAGCTTTCTGACCTCATGCTGGCTCTTTCCGCAGAACGAGCAGTAGAGCGTGTTCTTGGAGTCGCCGCCGCCGCTGAGCTTGGTCATAAAATGCCTCTTCCGGCCTCCGCGCCGGTTTCCTTGCCGCTTGCCATCCTAGCGCGCACGCACGCCGCTTCAATGGACAATACGGTCACATTCCCGAAATATATAGCGCCGCCTTGTTCAACGGAACGTGAACGGGCAGCTACCCGGCTCACGCCGCCTTGGCTTCCTCATCGGCCGGCGACGGGCGTGTCTCGTACACCTCGTCGATGAGGCCGAACTCCTTGGCCTCGTCCGCCGACATGAACTTGTCGCGTTCCACCGCGGACTCGATCTTCTCGATCGGCTGCTTGGTGTATTTGGCCATCAGCTCGTTCATGCGCGAGCGGATTCGCAGGATTTCGCGCGCCTGGATCTCGATGTCGGTCGCCTGCCCCTGCGCGCCGCCCGAGGGCTGGTGGACCATGATGCGCGCGTTGGTGAGCGCCATGCGCATCCCCGGCTCGCCCGCGGCGAGCAGGAAGGCGCCCATCGAAGCAGCCTGGCCGATGCACACCGTCCCGACGCGCGGGCGGATGTACCGCATCGTGTCGTGGATCGCCATGCCCGCCGTGACGACACCGCCCGGCGAATTGATGTACATGAAGATGTCCTTCTTCGGGTTCTCCGATTCGAGGAAGAGGAGCTGCGCCGTGATCAGCGACGCCATGTGGTCCTCGACCTGCCCGGTCACGAAGATGATGCGCTCCCGAAGCAGCCGCGAATAGATGTCGAAGCTGCGCTCGCCCCGGTTCGACTGCTCGATGACGATGGGGACGAGAGCGTTCGTGAGGCTGCTGACGGGGTCGATCATGGGAGTCCTTCGCAGGCGTTTGTCTGTTCCGATAGCGGGATAGGTCGGCACAGGGGCGCCCGCTGTCAAGTGGGCGAAGTGGCGGCGAAGGAAGCCCGGGGGCCGGCGTGGCCGCCCCCCGGCGTCAGTTCGCTCGGTTCAGGCCTTCGCGGCTTTCTTGGCCGGGGCCTTTTTCGCTGGTTTCTTTTCAGGTTCCGCAGAGGCTTCAGTGGCTTCCGCCTTTGCGGCCGTCTTCTTGGCGGCGGGCTTCTTTTCGGCCTTCACCGCATCTTCCTTCGGCTCGGCGGTTTCCGCCTTCGCCGTCTTCTTGGCAGCCTTCTTAGGCTTGCCCTCCCCATGCGTGTGACCATGGTCATGGTCGTGATGGTCGTGGCCGCAGCCCGGGCCGTGGACGTGGCCGGTCGGCGTCTCGTCATCGTCCTCGATCGCCTGCTGCAGCTCGTCGCGGCTCACGCTGCGCTCGGTAAGCTCGGCCTTGCCGATGAGGAGGTCGACGACCTTGTCCTCATAGAGCGGCGCGCGGAGCTGCGCGGCGGCCATGGCGTTTTCCTGGAAGTACTTGACGACCTGCTGCTGCTGGCCCGGATAGCGCGCAGCTTCCTGGCCGATCAGGCGTTTCATCTCGGCCTGCGTGACGTTGACGCCCTCCTTCTGGCCGATCTCGGAGAGAAGCAGGCCGAGGCGCACGCGGCGCTCGGCGATGCGGCGGTACTCGTCGCGGTCCTTCTCCAGCTCGGCGACGGCGGCGGTCGGGTCTTCCTCGTGGCTCGCCTCGTGCTCGAGCTGCGCCCAGATCTGGCCGAACTCGGCCTCGACCATCGTCGGCGGCACGTCGAAATCGTGGCTCGCGGCAAGGTGGTCGAGCAGCTTGCGCTTCAGGTGCGTGCGGGTCATGCCCGAAAGCTCGGCGGAAATCTGATCCTTCAGGATTTCCTTGAGCTTGTCGAGGTTCTCGAGGCCCAGATTCGTCGCGAGCGTGTCGTCGATCGCGGCTTCCTGCGGCTGGCGCACCTCGGTGACGAGCACGTCGAACACCGCGGGCTTACCCTTGAGGTAGGCGACGTTGTAGTCCTCGGGGAAGCTGACCTCGACTTTCACCTTGTCGTTCGCCTTGACGCCGACGAGCTGGTCCTCGAAGCCGGGGATGAGGCGACCGGAGCCGATCTCGATCTGCATCCCCTCGCCCTTGCCGCCCTCGAACTCCTCGCCCTCGACGGTGCCGACGAAATCCATGACGACGACGTCGCCCGTCTCGGCCTTGTGGCTCTTGGGCGCGGCTTCGAAACGCTTCTGCTGGTCGGCGAAGCGCTTCAGCGCATCCTCGATCTCGGCATCGCTCGGCTCGACGACGAGCTTCTCGAGCGTGATGCCCTCGATGTTGACGGAGGTGATCTCGGGAAGCACTTCCAGCTCCACCGTGAACACCACGTCCTTGCCCTGCGCGTAGTCGTCGGCGAGCGCGACGGACGGCTGCATCGCCGGGCGCAGCTTCCTGTCGGCGACGAGCTTCTGCACGCCTTCCTGAACGGCGGTGTTCAGCGCGTCGCCGTGCAGCGCCTCGCCGTGCATCTTCTTCACGAGGTTCTTCGGAACCTTGCCGGGACGGAAGCCGGGCATACGGATCTGGCCGGAAACCTGCGTGAGCTGGGCGTCGATGCGCGATTCGAGGTCCTTGGCGGGAATCGTCACTTCGTACTGGCGCTTCAGGCCTTCGTTCGTCTTCTCGGCAATCTGCATTTCGTCAGTCGGCTTTCGTTCAAGAACCCAAGTATCTGGCTAAAGCCTGGTGCGGGCGAAGGGACTCGAACCCCCACGTCTTTCGACACCAGAACCTAAATCTGGCGCGTCTACCAGTTTCGCCACGCCCGCAGGTCCACCAAGGGGTGTCCCCGGCGGCTTTGGCGGCGGTCTATACGCACGGGCGCGTAAGGTGGCAAGGCTTAGGAGGCAGGCGCTTCCCGCACCGCGCCGATCAGGAACTCTATGTTGCCTTCCGGCCCCTTGATCGGGCTTTCGGTGAGGCCGAGCACGCGCCAGCCGGGCTGCGCGGCGAGCCACGCCTCCACCTCGGCGCAAACGCGGGCATGGACGGCGGGATCGCGCACGACGCCGCCCTTCCCCACCTCCGCGGGGCCCGCCTCGAACTGCGGCTTGATGAGGGCAACCAACCGCGCGCCCGAGGCGGCGAATTTCAGCGGCGTTTCCAGCACCTTGGCGAGCCCGATGAAGCTGGCGTCGCAAACGACGATGTCGACGGCTTCCGGTATCTGCTCCGCCGTCAGGTGCCGCGCGTTGGTCTTTTCGAGAACGACGACGCGCGGATCCTGCCGCAGCTTCCACGCAAGCTGGTTGGTGCCGACATCGACCGCATAGACCCTCACCGCACCGCGCGCGAGCAGCACATCGGTGAAGCCCCCGGTCGAAGACCCGACGTCCATCGCGACGAGCCCTGCGGGATCAATCCCGAAATGATCGAGGCCTTTCACGAGCTTGAGCCCGCCGCGCGACACCCACGGGTGATCCTTGCCCCGCACGTCGAGCGCCGTGTCTTCGGCGACCATTTCTCCCGCCTTGGCGACCTTCCGCTCGCCCGTGAACACCAGCCCCGCCATGATGAGCGCCTGCGCCTTCGCCCGGCTCTCCACGAGCCCGCGCGCGACGAGAAGCTGGTCGATGCGGGTCTTGGGCATCTAGCGAACCGGTTCGAAGGGGTTCAGCGTCGGAACGCCGAAACCTTCGAAATCCCGAACATTGCGCGTAACCACCGTCAGGCCATGTTCCAGAGCCGTCGCCGCGATCATGGCGTCTTCGTAGAGGTCGTCCGGCCTGCCGGCCATGAGCCGCGCCCACCTGCGGAACACGCGGGCATCCATCGGGATCACCGCCTGCGTGGCTTCAACTGCATCGGCCCACGCTTCCAGTTCCTCGGCTTTTGCCGCGTCGTTCGTGCGCGTGATCTCGATGCCCGCCTGTATCTCGCCAAGCGTAACCGCCGAAACGGCAAGCTCCCGTTCGGCTACCGATGCAAGCCATGCAATGACCGCACCGTGCGGTCTCGTTCTCCGCAACTCGGAAACGACGTTGGTATCGAGAAGATACACGGCCTAAAGGCGCGGCCCGGCCCGACG
>JACFNY010000219.1 GCA_019454625.1 Sphingomonadaceae bacterium | reverse complement strand
GCCGGTCCGTGCTGACGTGCGTGAAGGGCGCCATCAGCCAGCTTGCACCCGGCCCGGCCACGCGCCGCTTCGGCGGCACGAGATCGAGCGTGCCGATACTCGCCATCAGACGCGGGTTGGTCTTCTGCTCGGCCGCGATCAGCAGCGGCCAGTCGGCGGGGTCGGCGATGTCCTCGAACAGGTCGATGGGCGGCCATGCGCTGCGGATGATCCGCACCGCGCCCTTCCAGTCCACCTGCGTGACCGGGATCGTGTCATCGCTCACCAGCCGCCCCGCTCGGCGTCGAGGTAACGGCGCACGCGCATGAGGTCGGTCAGCTCGCCGCCGAGCATCACGGCGAGCGCGCTCTGTCCTTCGAAGGCGGCGCTCGGCGCCTTCACCCACGCATAGCCGCGGTGCGGCTCGCGGAAGATGATGCGCAGCGCCTTGTGGATGCCCATCAGGTTGGAAAGCCGCGCCTTGCCGTCACGGCCCATGCGGCCGGGGCCTTCGGCCTTCCAGCGCCGGTAGGTACGGAGCGGCAGGTCGAGCAGCGTCGCGGCGGCCTCGTCGGTGATCTCCCACGCGCGGAACAGGTTCAGCGCCGCGCGGAACATCGCGGCGCCTTCCGCGTCGGTGATCGGCGCCGGGCGGAACGCGGGCGCTGACGTATCGACAAGCTGGAGCGTAGGGGTCACGGCATCTCCTTTTGGCAACATATAATATATATGATGCCATTTGGCAACCGTAACGGCTCAGGGGTTGCGGCCCGTCACCACCCATGCCGCACCGTCGATGATGACGCCCGCGTCGGTCAGCCGCCCGGCGAGAGCCTCGCGCACCGCCGCAAGCCCCCTCGCGCGTACATCCTCAGGCTGGTCGGCGAGCAGGCGCGGGACGGGGCCGATCTGCTGCATGTAATCGAGCGCATCGTCGAGGGCGGCCTCCCGGCTGCTCCCGATGCCGTAGATGAGCGGCGCGTCGAAGGGCCGGACGGCGATGTCGGTGAAGCCCGCGTCCGCAAGGATGCCCTCCAGCCGCGTGCGGTCGCCGAAGGCGTAGGGGCCGGGTGCGGCGGGGTCGGATTCCGGGATCGGCACGATACTGCGCAGCGCCGCGATCGGCAACCGTGCCCAATCGTTTTCCGCCGCCGTGCGCCAGCAGATGAAGGCGAGGCGCCCGCCGGGTTTCAGCGCTGCGCGCATGTGCCCGAACGCGGCCGCAGGCGCATCGAAGAACATCACGCCGAAGCGCGAAAAGAGGAGGTCGAAGCTTGCGGCAGGCAGGGACGCGCGACTCGCGTCCTCCAGCCTGAAGTCGATCAGCAGCGCCGCCGCCGCGCGTGCGCGGGCGCGGGCGATCAGCGGCTCCGAGATGTCGACACCCACGACGCGGCCGCCGGGCTGCACGCTTGCGGCGAGCGCCAGCGCCGTGCCGCCGGCGCCGCAGCCGATGTCCAGCGCCGCCTCGCCCGGCCTTGCCGCAGCGGCTTCGAGCGCAGCTTCGCCGTAAGGGGCGAGAATGCGGTCGAGCCGTTCCTGATTGTCCACCCAGCGCGCACCCGTCGCGCCGTTCCAGTCGTCGATCTGCAATGCGTTCGTCATGATCCGGGTCTTAACCTATTTGATAATTGCTCTCAACAAGGGTGCGGGTGGCGGCGCCTACCGGCCTCCGAGTATTGATAGTGCTCGGAAAATCGGGTTCTGCGATGATGCACAGACCCCAAACATGGGTCGCCGACTGGGCCGGGCGGTTCGCTCGGCCCGATTATTTAGCGGCACTTGCCGGATCGGGGAGGGGGATCATGCGGAAAGCCCTGGTCGCGCTTGTCCTGATTGCCGGGACGTTCCTACTGTTCCGCCATTTCCAGCCCGCGATCGGCGAACGGCTGTTCGCCCGCGCGGTCGCCGCGAACGTCGGCCGCGACGCGCGGGACGGCCTGCCGGACGGCCTCCACGTCGCGCTCTGCGGGGCGGGATCGCCGCTTGCCGATCCGCGCCGCGCCGGGCCCTGCACGGCGGTGATCGCGGGCAGGCGGCTGTTCATCGTCGACACGGGCGGCGGATCGGCACGCAGGCTCGCCGAGATGGGCCTGCCCGTCGGCGACATCGAGGCGCTGCTGCTCACGCACTTTCATTCGGACCATATCGACGGGCTCGGCGAGCTGATGACGCTGCGCTGGGCGAACGGCGGCAGCGCGGCGCCGCTGCCGGTGTTCGGGCCGCCGGGCGTCGATACGGTCGTTCAGGGCTTCAACGCGGCCTATGCGCTCGATCGCGGCTACCGCGTCGCGCACCACGGGGCGGATGTCGTGCCGCCCGCCGGGCACGGCGCTGCGCCGCGCGTCTTTGCCGCCGATCGCCCCGTCGTCGTGCTCGATACGGGCGGGCTTCGCGTCACGGCGTTCCCCGTGGGCCACGATCCCGTTCGGCCCGCAGTCGGCTACCGCTTTGACTATGCGGGGCGCTCGGCGGTGATCAGCGGCGACACGGTGCCCGGCGGCAGCGTCGCGGCGCAGGCGAAGGGCGCCGACCTCCTCGTGCACGAGGCGCTGAGCCCGGCGATGGTCGGCGTGATCGAAAAGGCGCTGCGGGGCGCCGGCAACGCGCGCGCAGCGAAGATCATGTCCGACATTCCAGACTATCACACGTCGCCGGAGGACGCGGCCCGCACCGCCGCGGCCGCGAAGGTGCGGATGCTGGTGCTGAACCACGTCGTGCCGCCGGTGCCGCTCCGCATCCTTGAGCCGTATTTCCTCGGCGGGACGGGCGAGCGCTACAACGAGCGCTACAGGGGACCGATCGTCGTCGGCGCCGACGGCATGGTGTTCAGCCTGCCGCGCGGCACCGACTCGATCGAGCGGAGCGGCCTGCTCTAGCTGGTCGCGGTTTCCGTCACCGGCACCAGCTTGATCTCGACGCGGCGGTTCTGCGCGCGTCCCGCCTCGCTGTCGTTGCCGGCGATCGGCTGGCTCTCGCCCATGCCCTGCGTCGCGATGCGCGCGCGCAGCACGCCGTTCGACGACAAATAGGTGGCGACGCTGTCCGCGCGCCGCTGCGACAGCGTCATGTTGTAGGCGTCGGAGCCCGTCGAATCGGTGTGGCCGATCACGTCGACGAAGGTCTTCTCGTACTGCGAGAGCACGCGCGCGACCTCGTTCAGCGTCGGCTGGAACTGCGGGCTGACGATCGCCGAATCGACGTCGAACGTCACCTTCGACGGCATGTTGAGCAGGATCTCGTCGCCCTGGCGGACGACGTCGATGCCGGTGCCCGCGGTCTTCTCGCGCAGTTCCTTCTCCTGCTTGTCCATGTAGGCGCCGACCGCCGCGCCCGCGAGCGCGCCGATGCCGGTGCCGACCAGAACTTCGGTGCGGTTGCGCTTGCCGCCGATGATGGCGCCGAGGCCCGCACCGCCGGCCGCGCCGACCGCCGCGCCGATTGCGGTCTTGGACAGCTTCTTCTCGCCCGTTTCCGGGTTGGTGACGCACGCCGTCGTCAGCAGCAGGGCCGTGGCCCCGGTTGCTGCAACCAGTTTCGCTCGGATAGACATAAGCCCCTGATCTCCATTTCTGTTCGCGGCGCTAGTACGCAGCGCACCGCCCACCGGTTCCAACAGCAATTCAGCTTAACGCGCGCTGAGCAGATCGTTCAGGTGGAAAAAACGGCGCATCATCGCCGCCACCTGATCCATCACCTCGAACTGGAGCATGTGGCCCGATCCCGTGACCTGCGCGGTGGCGATGCGGCGGTTGAGCTTCGAGAGGTCGGAAAGCCGGTTCATCGTGCGCTCGACCGTGATGACGAGGGTCGGCACGGAAAGCGCCGCGAACGCGGCCGGGCCGTCCCAGCTCCAGATCGCGTCCCAGCCCGCGCGCGCCACATCGGGGTCGGCGGCGGCCTGCGTGTCGGCGAGCGCGCGCACGGCCTCGGCATCCGTCGGCGCGATCATCATGCCGCCTGAAAAGCGGCGCATCAGCGCGGGGAAATCGTCCGTCGTCGCAAGGTCGGCCTTCATGCGGTCGCGCCCGGCGAAGGCCGCTTCCATCGGCTGGATCGCGGCCGGATCGAGCAGCACGGCGGCCATCACCCGCTCCGGCGCGCGCGCCGCGGCTTCCACCACGATCTGCGCACCCATCGAATGGCCCACCCAGATGGCGCGCTCGGGCATCCGCGTGATGACCATCGCGCCCGGCATCTTCGAGACGC
>JACFNY010000218.1 GCA_019454625.1 Sphingomonadaceae bacterium | reverse complement strand
CGTCCAGTACGACCGTGAGTTGCGCTGCGTCGCTCGCGGCGAAGGCGCGCGCGGCAAGCAGCGTCATCGACGAAAAGCCGTGGACCGGCACGTCCCAGACGAGCCCGAAGCCCCGCGCGGCGGCGATGCCGACACGAAGCCCGGTGAAGCTCCCCGGCCCCACGTCGACGGCGATGGCGCGCGGGCGCGCGCCGGATTCGGCGAGCAAGGCCTCGACGAGCGGCACGAGCCGCTCGGAATGGCCGCGGCCGATGACCTCGTGCCGCGCCGCGACGATGGCCGTCCCGTCGATCAGCGCGACCGAACAGGCGGCGGTGCCGGTTTCGATCGCGAGCAGCATCAGACGATGGACGCGGCCTCTTCGAACGACAGGCGCGGGCTGCGCGGGAACAGGTTCTTCTCGGTGCCGTAGCCGATCGAGCAGATGAAGTTCGTCTCTATGTCGGTGCCCGCGAAGAAGGCGGCGTCGACCTTCGCCTTGTCGAAGCCCGACATCGGGCCGCAATTGAGCCCGATCGCGCGCGCCGCGATGATGAAATACGCGCCCTGCAGCGAGGAGTTGCGGAACGCGGTTTCACGGACGAGGGCGTCGTTGCTGGTGAACCAGCTGCGCGCGTCGGTGTGCGGGAACAGCTTCGGAAGCTGGTCGTAGAACTTCATGTCCATGCCGATGATGGCGGTGACGGGCGCCTGCCGGATCTTCGGCGCGTTGCTGCCCGAAGCGCAGGCGGCGAGCTTCTCGCGCGCTTCCGCGCTCTTCGCGAACACGATCCGCGCGGGCTCGCAGTTCGCCGAGGTCGGCCCCATGCGCATCAGGTCGTAGATGGCGCGCAGCTGCACGTCTGAAACCGGGCGGTCGGACCAGTCGTTGTGCGTCCTCGCGCTGCGGAAGATGAGGTCGAGGTCGCGGTCGCTCAGCAGATGATCGGTCATGGGGACTCCCTGTTCTGTCGCCGGGCCGGTCAGACGGCGCGGACGTCCGTGACTTCCGGCACATAGTATTTCAGAAGGTTTTCGATGCCGTTCTTGAGCGTCGCCGTCGACGAGGGGCAGCCCGAGCAGGCGCCCTGCATCTGCAGGTAGACGACGCCTTCCCGGAAGCCCTTGTAGATGATGTCGCCGCCGTCGTTGGCGACCGCGGGCCGGATGCGCGTTTCCAGCAGGTCCCTGATCTGCGCGACGATGTCCGCGGTCTCCGGATCGTCCTCGATCCCCGTTTCAGCGGCGGTTTCGGCGGCGGCGTTTCCGCTCAGGAGCGGTGCGCCGCTCGCGAAATGGTCGACGATGATGCCGAGCACCTGCGGCTTCAGCTCGCGCCATTCGCTGCCGCCTTCGGCGCGCGTCACGGAGATGAAGTCGCTGCCGAGGAACACGCCCGTGACGTCGCCGAGCGCGAAGAGCGCGCTTGCCAGCGGCGATGCCTCCGCGGCCTCGGGCGATCCGAAATCGACGGTTCCCGAAGGCATCACGGTGCGTCCGGGAAGGAACTTCACGGTCGCGGGATTGGGTGTGGCCTGGGTCTCGATGAACATGGCGGTTGTCCTGACTGCTGCCCGCCCCATGTGGCGTGCCTTGCCCGCCGGATCAAGCCAGACGGTCGATTGCTTCCGGATCGAGCCCGCCGGGCACGATGACCACCACGCAGGGGAGGTTGCCGGCCCGTTCGCCGGAGAAATGGCTGACGAGCGGCCCCGGCGCGCCCTTCGCGGCGGCGCCGAGGATCAGCGCGTGGACCTTGTTCTCCGTCAGGATCCGGCCGACTTCGTCGACCGCCTTGCCCTCGCGGATCACCAGCGCCGGGCGCTGCCCCGAGAGCGTCATCACCTCGTCGGCCTTGCGGCTGAGCAGGGCCTCGGCGGCCTCCTGCGCTTCGGCGGCGATCATGTCCTGAAGCCCGCCGGAGAGCAGGAACTCGGGCTTGGGAACGATATGCACGAGCATGATGTTGCCGCCGGTCATCTTCGCACGGACGGCGGCATAGCGCATGGCCAGCGCCGATTCGTCGGTATCGTCGACGACGACGAGATAGTTGGGCGTCGCTGTCTCCGGGGCCGTCATCGGGCGAGGCCTGCCGCGAGCGTGCGCAGCGATTCGCGTGCGCGCATCAGGAAATAGCCCTGCTCGACGAGATCCTGCCGGCCGACGCCGAAGGCGGGGCGCTTTCCGGCGACGGCATCCAGCGCTTCGGTCGTCTCGGCCCACGTCGCAGCGAGCTGCCGCTGGCCGATCGTCGTGCCGAAATCCTCGCGCAGTCCGCGCATCAGCATGGCGGCCGCATAGGCGGCGCCGCGGACCTCGTTGAACTGCGCGTCGGCGCTGCCGACGCGGCTCTCGTCGATCATGCGGTCGACCGCGCCCGCTTCTTCCGCGAGCGCGGCGCTGAGGCCGAGCAGCGCGAGCCGGAGCTCGCGGGCGTCACCCTCGCCCGGCGCTGCGCTTTCCGCGACCGCGCGGTTGTAGCGCGCCAGCGCCTCGATCGCATCGCGGTAGCGGCTTTCGGCGGAGCCGCCGATGAAGGGAAAGTCGCCGTGCAGCCAGCCGCGATCGGGCGGCGTCTTCAGCGCATCCGCCGCCTCGCTGAGTTCGGGGTCGCCGCCGACGCCCTGATCGAAGCTGGTGACGAACGCGCTGATCGCGGAGTGCTGGCCGCGCTGGAAGGCGGGCATGTCCTCGAGCAGGCCGGTGGGGCGGAGCAGGCTGTCGTTGGGCGTCCAGCCCTTGTCCAGCGCCTGATCGAGCAGCATCGCGGCCGTCGCCACCGCAACGCTTCCGCCCGGCGGCAACACGGTGGTTCCGGGACGCACGGTGAGGTCGGCCCGCGTGTCCGACAGCAGGCTGCCGATGACGCCCCAGTAGAGGATCGCGGCGAAGAACGCGCCGAGGATCATCAGCATCCAGCGCGGCATCGCGGCAAGTCGTCCGGCGAGGCCGGTGCCATCGGTTTCGGCACCGGCGGCGGTGACGGGATTCACCGTCTGGCGGCGGAAGATGTCGAATATACCCACGCGCTGTTCTTAGAGCATCGTGCGCGAAAGTGGGAACCGGTTTTGCGCGTGGGGCGATGCGGCACGAAAGGCCGAAGCGCGCGAGGCGGCGGCAGGGAAACCTCCGCCGCCCTCGCGAACCGTCAGTAGCCGCTCTTCTTCTGGTCGACCTTCACGCGCACGGTCTGCCCGGAATTGCCCGGGAAGCCCTGGAACATCGCCTCGACGAGGTTGGGCACGAGCTTGGTGAGGTCGGACGAGCGCGTCGTCGCCTCGGCGCGGCCCTCGAACACCGGCGCGCCGTTCTTGCGGACGATGTCCATATCGAGGAACGAGCGGTAGACGGTGTAGCTGTAGACCTCGGCACCGCCGTAGCCCGGCCCCCAGAACGGGTCGTAGAACGAGCCCCAGTAATAGGGGTGGTAGCGGTAGCGGCTGTAGTAGGGCCAGCCCCAGCCACCCCATCCGCCCCAGCCGTAGCCCGCGCCGAAGCCGGTGTAGCGGGTGTCGATCTTCTCGCGGCCGTCGTTGACGCCGTAGTCGAGCTTGACGACGAGCGTCGCGGCCTCGGGCGAGGCGGCGCGCTGATAGCCCTGCTGGACGAGCTTGTTCTCGACGTAGGACGCGTATTGCGCGAACTCGAGGCCGCCCGAGCGGGCCGGGTCGCGGGCCTCGATCGCGAAGCTCTCGCCCGACGGCGCCGGCAGGCGCTGGAAGCGGGAAACGTCGGCAGTGAAGGGCGTCGTGCAGGCGGCGACCAGCGCCAGCAGCCCCAGCGACAACAGGATCTTCGGCAGTTTCATGCTATTCACCTACGGGCTTTCTCGTTCGCACCTTCGCCATGCTTATATAATGCATGTGCGCGGCTGAACGATCCCTGAATTTTCAAAGTCCTCAGCCGAGAAACCCAACCGTCCGTTTCACCTCCGCGAGCACCGGCGCCGCGATGGCGTCTGCGCGCGCCGCGCCCTTTGCCAGCACGGCGTCGAGATGGCCGGGATCAGCGCAGAGCTCCCGGAAACGCGCGGCGATCGGCGCCAGCACGCTCACCGTGAGGTCGGCGAGCGCGGGCTTGAAGGCGCCGAAGCCCTTGCCCTCGAACTCCGCGAGCACGGCCTCGGCGCTCGTTCCCGCAAGCGCCGCGTAGATCGAGACGAGGTTCCGCGCCTCGGGCCGCGACTCGCGGCCGGCGACGTCGCCCGGCAGCGGCTCGGGGTCTGTCTTCGCCTT
>JACFNY010000217.1 GCA_019454625.1 Sphingomonadaceae bacterium | reverse complement strand
CGCCCCGGCCCCGCGCTGCTGCCGAGCGCTGTCGCGGGCGCCGTGCTGCTGGTGGCGGCGGACATCGCGACGCGCTTTCCCCTGAACGGCAAGACGCTGCCCATCGGCGTCGTCACCGCGATGCTCGGCGCGCCGTTCTTCCTGTGGCTGATCCTCTCGCGGCGCGGGGCGCAGTCATGAACGGTCTTGCCGCAACCGGCATCATGCGGCCGCATCTCGAAGGCCCGCTCGGCATCGCCATCGCGCGCGGCGAGATCGTCGGCCTCATCGGGCCGAACGGTTCGGGGAAGACGACGTTGCTCTGCGCGCTCGCGGGCCTCACCGCCGGGGGCGGCGCCGTAGAGGTGGACAGCGCGCCGCTCGCCGCCATGACGTCATCGGTCCGCGCGCGGCGGATCGCCTACATGCCCGCCGGGCGCCGCGTCGACTGGCCGATGCGCGCGGACGACATTGTCGCGCTGTCGGGTGCGGATGCGGACGCCGTGGCGGAAGCGCTGGCGCGCGTCGGCATGACCGCATTCGCTTCGCGACGGGTGGATACGCTTTCCACGGGTGAGCGGGCGCGGGTACTGCTCGCGCGCGTGCTTGCCGGGCGCGCCGACTGGCTGCTGCTCGACGAGCCGACCGCCAACCTCGATCCCGGCCACGAGCTCGATGTACTGACGCTGCTGCGCGAAGAAGCGGCGCGCGGCGCGGGCATCCTCGCCTCATTCCACAACCTCGCGCTGGCGGAGGCGCACTGCGACGGCTGCGTGCTGATGGATGGCGGGCGTTTGGTGGCCGAAGGCGCGCCCGCCGCCGTGTTGACCGATGCGAACCTCGCCGCGGTCTACGGCATCGCCCGCGACGGCGCGGGCTGGCGACGCAGTGCCTCCTGAATGAGTGACGTCATGCGCGTCACGTCGCTCCTCAGCGCCATTGCAACGGGGCTTTGCAGCACGGCGAGCGTCCGCGTCCGGTCGAAGCCGGACAGGCGCCGCCGGACGATCCCCGGCGCGCTGTAGGACGCGGGCATCACCGTGACGCCGAGCCCGGCGGCGACCATCGCCAGCGCCCGCTCCTCCTGCACCGTCCGGTAGGCGAGCGGCGGGCGGACGCCGTGGCCCGTGAAGTGCCGGCTCACCTCGCTCAACACCTCGCAGCGGCGGCGCACCACCATCGGCGTGCTGTGCAGCGCGTCGGACGGCACCGGGTCGTGCCCCGCGAGCGCGTGGTCCTCCGGCATCATCAGCAGATAGGGTTCCTCGCACACCGCGACCGGCGTATACTTGTCCGCGCCCGCGCGCATCAGGCTCAAGGCCATGTCGACGCGGCCCTGATCGAGGCGTGTGACAAGCTCGGCGTCGCTGCCTTCGACGATCTCAAGCCCATTGGCGCCGTCGATGGATTGCCAGTCGCGTACCAGCCTCTCGCCGATGCTTGCAGGAACGGTATGGAGCAGGCCGAGCCGCAAGGCCCGCCGCCGCGCGGGCTCGCCGATCTCGCCGAGCGCGGCGTTGTATTCCTGCATGATATTGCGCGCCCGCTGAAGGAAGCGCGCGCCCGCCTCGGTCAGCTCGACGCGGCGCGCCGAGCGGATGAACAGTGGCACGCCGAGCTCGCGCTCCAGCTTGGCGACGCCCGCGGAAAGCGTCGGTTGCGTCACGTTCACGCGCGCCGCCGCCGCCGTGAAGCTTCCCGTCTCGACGATGGCGAGGAAGTAGCGCAGAAGGTAGCCGTCGATCATAGATGCCATCTATGCGAAACCGCCTGTGCATTCAATTAAGACCGAATCTCCCGCGCGTGCTATTCCCGCCCTGAATGAAGCTGAGGGGATGATCGACCGATGGCCGTAGTCGGCACGCAGGCGAACAGTATCGACCCGGAATTCAAGGCGAACGCGGAGGCGATGCAGGCGCTCGTCGCGGATTTGCGCGAACGCTCGGCGCAGATCGCGCTCGGCGGCAGCGCGGACTCGCGCGAGCGGCACACGGCGCGCGGCAAGCTCTTGCCCCGCGAGCGCGTCGAGCGCCTGCTCGATCCCGGCACCGCCTTCCTCGAACTCTCGCTGTTCGCCGGTTACGACGTCTACGAGGACGAGGTGCCCGCCGCGGGCGTCATCGCGGGCGTCGGCCAGATCGCGGGTCGCACCTGCGTGATCGTGTGCAACGACGCCACCGTGAAGGGCGGCACCTATTATCCGCTCACCGTGAAGAAGCACCTGCGCGCGCAGGAAGTCGCGCGCCAGAACCGCCTCCCCTGCGTCTACCTCGTCGATTCCGGCGGCGCCAACCTCCCCAATCAGGACGAGGTGTTCCCGGACCGCGACCACTTCGGCCGCATCTTCTACAATCAGGCGACGATGTCCGCAGAAGGCATCGCGCAGATCGCCATCGTCATGGGAAGCTGCACCGCGGGCGGCGCCTACGTGCCCGCCATGTCGGACGAGAGCATCATCGTGCGCAATCAGGGCACGATCTTCCTCGGCGGGCCTCCCTTGGTGAAGGCCGCGACCGGCGAGGAGGTGACGGCGGAGGAGCTCGGCGGCGGCGACGTGCACGCACGCATCTCCGGCGTCGCCGACCACCTCGCCAACGACGACGCCCACGCGCTTTCGATCGCGCGCCATATCGTCGCCACCCTCCCTGTGCCCCGCGCGCTGGAAGTGGCGGTGCAGGCTCCGAAACCGCCGCGCCACGACCCGTCCGAGATCTACGGCCTCGTCCCCGCCGACACGCGGCACCCGGTGGACGTGCGCGAGATCATCGCGCGCATCGTCGACGACAGCGCGCTCGACGAGTTCAAGGCGCTCTACGGCGAAACCCTCGTCACCGGCTTCGCGCATATCGAGGGCTACCCCGTCGGCATCGTCGCCAACAACGGCATCCTCTTTTCCGAAAGCGCCCAGAAAGGCGCGCATTTCATCGAGCTCTGCTGCCAGCGCAAGGTGCCGCTGCTGTTCCTCCAGAACATCTCCGGCTTCATGGTCGGCAAGCGCTACGAGAACGAGGGCATCGCCCGCCACGGCGCGAAGATGGTCACGGCCGTCGCCTGCGCCGCCGTGCCGAAGTTCACCGTGGTGATCGGCGGCAGCTTCGGCGCCGGCAACTACGGCATGTGCGCTTCCTCTGGATGTGGCCGAACGCGCGCATTTCGGTGATGGGCGGCGAGCAGGCCGCCTCCGTGCTCGCCACCGTCAAGCGCGGCGGTTTCAAGACCAAGGCCGAGGAAGAGGCGTTCAAAGCCCCCATCCGCGAACAGTACGAGAAGCAGGGCCACCCCTACTACGCCAGCGCCCGCCTGTGGGACGACGGCATCATCGACCCCGCCGACACACGCACGGTCGTCGCGCTCGGCCTCGCCGCCGCGCTGAACGCGCCGGTCCCCAAGACGCGCTTCGGCACGTTCCGGATGTGAGGCGGCCATGAACGACAACACCGAAATCGAAATCCCCGTGTCGGACACGCTCGGCTTCACGCTCGACGAGAACAACGTCGCGCGCGTCACGCTCAATCGCCCGGAACGCCACAACGCCTTCAACGCCGAGCTGATCGCCGCCCTCAAGGGCACGTTCGACGCCGTCGCGCAGATGGCGGGCGTGCGCGCCGTGGTGCTGTCGGGCGAAGGCAAGAGCTTCTCGGCGGGCGCTGACCTCGAATACATGCGCGCCGCCGGAGGCTGGAGCGAGGCGGAGAACGTCGCCGACGGCCAGCGCCTGTCGGACATGCTCGCCAGCATCGCCGCCTGCCCGGTGCCGGTGATCGCCGTCGCCAAGGGCAATATCTTCGGCGGCGGCGTTGGGCTCGTCGCCTGCGCGGACATGGTGGTCGGCATCGAGGGCGTGAAGTTCCGCCTCTCCGAAGTCCGCCTCGGCCTCACCCCCGCGACGATCTCGCCGTTCGTGATCGCCGCCATCGGCGCGCGGCAGGCGAAGCGCTGGTTCACCACCGCCGAGCTGTTCGGCCTCGCCGAAGCGCGCGAGATGGGGCTGGTGCATATCGGCGTCCCCGATCTCCACGCCGCCGACGCGCAGGTGGACGCGTGGGTGGACGCCCTCCTCGAGGCCGCGCCGGGCGCGGTGATCGACGCCAAGGCGCTCGTCACCGATTTTGCGGGCCGCGAGATCGCCCCCGCGCTCCGCACCGACAGCGCCCGCCGCATCGCCGCGCGGCGCGCCACGGAGGAAGCCGCCGAGGGCCTCACCGCCTTTCTCGAGAAACGCCGGCCGTACTGGATGAAGACCGATGCGTAAGCTG
>JACFNY010000216.1:2711-4275 GCA_019454625.1 Sphingomonadaceae bacterium | reverse complement strand
ACCTGCCGCGCCCGTCGATCGACACCGGCATGGGGCTGGAGCGCGTCGCCGCCGTATTGCAGGGCAAGCACGACAATTTCGAGATCGACCTGTTCCAGGCGCTGATCGGCGAGACCGCCGAGCTGACGAAGACCGATGCGAACGGGCCGATGGCAGCCTCGCAGCGCGTGATCGCGGACCACCTGCGCGCGAGCGGCTTCCTCGTCGCGGACGGCGTGCTGCCGTCCAACGAGGGCAGGGGCTATGTGCTCCGCCGCATCATGCGCCGCGCCATGCGCCACGCGCACCTGCTCGGCGCGAAGGAGCCGCTGATGTACCGGCTGGTGCCGTCGCTGGTCAGCCAGATGGGCGGCGCCTTCCCGGAGCTCCAGCGCGCGCAGCCGCTGATCGAGGAGACGCTGAGGCTGGAGGAAACCCGCTTCCGGCAGACGCTGGAAACCGGCCTCCGGCTGCTCGACGAGGCGACGGCGGGCATGGGCGCGGGCGACGTACTGCCGGGCGAGACGGCGTTCAGGCTCTACGATACCTACGGTTTCCCGCTCGACCTTACCGAGGATGCGCTGAGGCGGCAGGGGCTTTCGGTGGACAAGGCCGGTTTCGACACGGCGATGGCCGCGCAGAAGGCGGCGGCGCGCGCGGCGTGGGCGGGCTCCGGCGCGCAGGCCGACGAAGGCGTGTGGTTCGACATCGCCGAGGAATTCGGCGCGACCGAGTTCACCGGTTACACGGGCGACACCGCGCAGGCCGAGGTGATCGCGCTTCTGAAGGACGGCGCGCGCGTGGAGAGCGCCGGGGTGGGCGACAATGTCGTCGTCCTCACCAACCAGACGCCCTTCTACGGCGAATCCGGCGGCCAGACCGGCGATGCCGGAACGATCACTGCACCCAACGGCTTGAAGGCAGTCGTTGAAACAACGTCGAAGCCGCTCGGCAAGCTCCATGCCCACCAGGCGCGCATTGCCGAGGGCGGCGTCAGCGTCGGCGATGTCGTGCAGCTCGATGTCGATGCCGCGCGCCGCGACCGCATCCGCGCCAACCACTCGGCGACGCATCTGCTGCACGCGGCGCTCCGCAGGCGGCTCGGCGCGCACGTCACGCAGAAGGGCTCGCTCGTCGCGGAAGACCGCTTCCGCTTCGACTTCAGTCACCCGAAGGCGCTGACGCCGGAGGAAATCGCGATTGTGGAAGCCGACGTGAACGCGCAGGTGCGCGGCAACGCGGCGGTGAACACGCGCCTGATGAGCCATGCCGACGCCATCGAGGCCGGCGCGATGGCGCTGTTCGGCGAGAAGTACGGCGACGAGGTGCGCGTGCTCTCGATGGGCCGCGACGCGGACGCCGACTACTCGGTGGAGCTGTGCGGCGGCACGCACGTCCGCGCGCTCGGCGACATCGGCCTGTTCAAAATCATCGGCGAAAGCGCGGTATCCTCGGGCGTGCGCCGCATCGAGGCGCTGACCGGCGAGGCGGCGCGGCTCCACCTGCAAGGGCAGGAGGACCGGCTGCGCGATGCCGCCGCGACGCTGAAAGTGGCGCCCGCCGAGCTTCCGGCGCGCGTGCAGAC
>JACFNY010000216.1:0-2681 GCA_019454625.1 Sphingomonadaceae bacterium | reverse complement strand
TCGTCGAGGAACGCCGCCGCCTCGAACGCGAGCTTGCCGACGCGAAGAAGGCGCTAGCGCTCGGCGGTGGGGGCAGCACCGCCCCGGCGGCCGAGGCCGAGGAGGTGGCGGGCACGAAATTCGTGGCGCGGGTCGCCGACGGGCTCGACCCCAAGGACCTGCGCGGTGCGGTCGATGAGGCGAAGAAGCAGGTGGGCTCGGGTGTCGCCGCGATCGTGGCGGTGAACGAGGGCCGCGCCAGTATCGCCGTCGGCGTCACCGACGACCTCATCCAGCGGTTCAACGCGGTCTCGCTCGTGCAGGCGGGCGTCGCGGCGCTCGGCGGCAAGGGCGGCGGCGGCCGCCCCGACATGGCGCAGGGCGGCGGCCCCGAGGGCGCGAAGGCGGCGGATGCCATCGCCGCCGTGAAGGGCGCGCTCGCGGCCTAGGGTTTCAAGATTTCGGCTATTCAGCCACTTCCTCGCCCCGGCGCAGCCGTGACGCGGCCTTCAGCGGCTCGCGCAGCAGGTCCGGTACCATCGCCTTGATCTTGTTGCGCTTGATCTCGCGCATCTCGTGGATCGAGGCGATCACGAGGCCCATCGGGCGGCCGATGTCGACCAGCACCGCCTCGGCGAGCTGGAGCGAGGACTCGAGCGTTTCCGGAACCGCATCGGTTGCGCCCGCCTTGTAGAGCTGGGCGGCGTGCTCGGCATCCCGCGCGCGGGCGATGACGCAGAGGTCGGGGTAGGCGGTGCGCACGGCGCGGGTGGTCGCGATGATCTGCACCGGATCGTCCATCGTGAGCACGATGGAGCGCGCGCTGGCGAGCCCGAGGTGGTCGAGGAGACCCGGCTTCGCCACGTCGCCGTAGACGATCTCGTGGCCGCGCTCGCGCCCGTATTCGACCATGTCGATGTCGGCATCGACGACCACGAACGGCTGCTCGTGGCGCGCGAGCATGTCGGCGACCAGCTGGCCGACCCGTCCGTAGCCCGCGATGATCGTGCGGCCCGCGCCTCCCGCGGTGTCGCGAATGACCTCGGGCGGCACGGGCTCGACGCGCCGCGCGGTGTCGCTGCCGATGCGCGCGAGCAGGGGCGTCGCGGTGAGGCCGACGGCGGTGACGATCTGCCAGAAGGCGGCGGTGTCGGCGTCTATCACGCGCGCCTGAAGCGCGGCGGCGAGCACGATCAGCGTCGTTTCCGAAGGCGAGGCCATTAGCAGGCCGATGTTCGCGGCGAGCCCGCGCGGGGCGCCCCAGAGGCGGAGCAGCCCGCCCGTGACCAGCGCCTTCACCAGCACCACGCCGACGATGGCGATAACGAGCAGTATCCAGTGGCGCGCGATGATCTCGAAGTCGATGCTCATGCCGATGGTCATGAGGAAGATGCCGAGCGCGAGGTTCTTGAACGGCTCGATGGTGACATCCACCTGCATCCGGTATTCGGTCTCGGCGATGGCGAGGCCCGCGACGAGCGCGCCGACGATGGGCGACAGGCCCGCTGCGCTGGTGGCGAGGCTCGCCGCCATCACCACCACGAGCGCGACGGCGAGGAACAGCTCGGGACTCTTGGTGCGCGCCGCCTGCCGCAGCAGGCGCGGCAGCAGGAACTTGCCGAGCACGAGGATGACGGCGACCACGAGCCCGCCGAGCACCACGGTTTTCAGGAGGTTGCCGGGATCGTCGCTGCCGGGAAGCGGGCTAATGACGCCGAGCACGAAGATGATCGGCACGATCGCCAGGTCCTCGAACAGCAGCATCGAGAAGGCGGGCTTGCCGATCGCGCTCTTCGTGCCCGTCATCGGCAGCACCAGCGCGGTCGACGACAGCGCGAGCGCGAAACCGAGCGTCAGCGCCACGGTCATGCCCATCGGCGTGAACTCGTAGAGCAGCAGGCCGATCACCGTGCCGGAGATGGCAAGCTCGGCGGGGCCGAGCAGGAACACGAGCCGGCGCAGGTCCCAGAGCCTTCGGAACGACAGCTCGAGCCCGATCGAGAACAGCAGCAGGATGATGCCGAACTCGGCGAACGGCTCGATGATGTCGCGGCTGCTGATCGAAACGTAGTTCACCCACGGCGCGATGCCGGTGAACCGCCCGAGCCCGGATGGCCCCAGCAGCAGCCCCACGATGATGAAGCCGATGACCGGGCTGACGCGCAGCCGGTGGAACGCGGGCATGACGAGGCCGGTCGCGCCGAGGATGACGAGCGCGTCGCGAAAGGCTGGCGAAAAGAGCGGATCTGTGGCCACGGCGGCACCCTAGCGAGGCCGCCGCCGCGGCGTCATCAGAAAAGCGCGTAAGGCGCCGGAAAGTCGCCTAGAATTCCTTGCTCATCGCGGTTTCGAGGTTCTGTACGATCGCCTCGAAGAACTGCTCGGTCGTCATCCACGCCTGATCGGGGCCGATGAGGAGTGCGAGGTCCTTGGTCATCTGGCCGGCCTCGACCGTCTCGACGCAGACGCGCTCGAGAAGCTCGCCGAAACGCGTGACCTGCGGCGTGTTGTCGAGCTTGCCGCGGTGCTTGAGGCCGCCCGTCCACGCGAAGATCGAGGCGATCGGGTTCGTCGAGGTCGCCTTGCCCTGCTGGTGCATCCGGTAGTGACGGGTGACGGTGCCGTGCGCGGCCTCGGCCTCCACGGTCTTGCCGTCCGGCGTCATCAGCACCGAGGTCATCAGGCCGAGCGAGCCGAAGCCC
>JACFNY010000215.1:1256-4276 GCA_019454625.1 Sphingomonadaceae bacterium | reverse complement strand
CAGGATGCGCACGGTGAGGCCGTGGCGCGCGCGCAGCCGGTCGCTGACCGCGGCGAAGAAGTCCGGCGCGGCGAGGCGCAGCTCGTCGGCCAGCGCCTCGGCGCGCGTCTCGAGCTCCGGGAAATGGTTGCGCCGGTCCTGGATGAAGGCGCGCACGACCTCGAGCGGCCCTTCGCCCTGCGCCGTTCCGGTTTCGGCGCCGCCGCTGCGGGCATCGCGCAGCGCGCTCCGCAGCCGCACGATCGCCTGCGCGATGCCGGGCGAGGCGGCGACGAACTCCTGCACCTCGGCGCGGCCGACATCGAGGCCCTTGAGCAGCGGATCGGCGAGCGCCTCGGCGACGTCGAGCGCCAGCCGGTCGTCGTCCGCGCCGGTGAGCTGGCGCAGGTCGAGGTTATACTGGTGCGAGAGCTTGAGCAGGAACGGCGCGGTCAGCGGGCGCTGGTTGCGCTCGATCAGGTTCAGATAGGAAATCGAGACGCCGAGCTCCTCGGCCATGCGCGTCTGCGTGAGACCGAGCTGGCTGCGCAGGCGGCGCACGCGCGGCCCCGCGAAGAGCTTTCCGCGCGGTTCGGCTGTGTCGATCGCAACGCTGGCCATTTGTATGTCTCTTTTACTTTTTAACAATCAGAATACGAAATTTACAGACACTTACACACGTTTTTTACACGATTCTCTTGAAGCGAGTACGGGAAACGGAACAAGGCATCAATAGCAGATTTGCAAGGCACTGCGATTCGTGAGGCCCTCAACCGAAGGCCCCGCTTCCGCACTGCAATGTAAAAAGACTGTGAATGGTTAAAGACGGAGTCATACAAGATGAGCGCCCAGCCGACCTTCGAATCGCTGATCCCTTCCGCCCCCGCCGGCCGCTTCGACGGCATCAAGCGCCCCTACACGCCCGCCGACGTGGAGCGCCTGCGCGGCTCGTTCCCGATCGCCTACACGCTCGCCGAGCGCGGCGCGAACAAGCTGTGGGAGCTGTTGAAGACCGAGCCCTACATCAATTCGCTGGGCGCGCTTTCGGGCAACCAGGCGATGCAGATGGTGCGCGCCGGGCTGAAGGCCATCTACCTTTCCGGCTGGCAGGTCGCCGCCGACGCCAACACGGCGGGCGCCATGTACCCGGACCAGTCGCTCTACCCCGCGAACGCCGGGCCTGAGCTCGCCCGCAAGATCAACAACGCGCTGATGCGCGCCGACCAGATCGAGCACTCCGAAGGCGGCGCCAAGCGTGACTGGTTCGCGCCGATCGTCGCCGACGCCGAGGCCGGCTTCGGCGGGCCGCTCAACTGCTTCGAGATCATGAAGGCGTACATCGCGGCGGGCGCCTCCGGCGTCCACTACGAGGACCAACTCGCCTCCGAGAAGAAGTGCGGCCACCTCGGCGGCAAGGTGCTGATCCCGACGCAGGCGCACATCCGCAACCTCGACGCCGCGCGCCTCGCCGCCGACGTCTGCGGCGTGCCGACGATCATCTGCGCCCGCACGGACGCCGAAAGCGCCAAGCTCATCACCAGCGATATCGACGAGCGCGACCGGGAGTTCCTGACCGGCGAGCGCACCCCCGAGGGCTTCTTCCGTCTGAAGGACGGCACCGGCGTCGACCACTGCATCAAGCGCGGCCTCGCCTTCGCCGAGCACGCCGACCTGCTGTGGTGGGAAACCAGCCACCCGAACATGGACGACGCGCGCCGCTTCGCCGAAGCCATCAAGAAGGAATTCCCGAACAAGATGCTGGCGTACAACTGCTCGCCGAGCTTCAACTGGGAAAAGAACCTCGACAAGGACGACATCGCCAAGTTCCAGCGCGAGATCGGCGCGATGGGCTACAAGTACCAGTTCGTGACGCTGGCGGGCTTCCACCAGCTCAACTACGGCATGTACGAGCTGGCGCGCGGCTACAAGGACCGCGGCATGGCGGCCTATTCCGAGCTCCAGCAGGCCGAGTTCGCCGCCGAGGCGAACGGCTACACCGCGACGCGCCACCAGCGCGA
Organism: Sphingomonadaceae bacterium; assembly: GCA_019454625.1. Lineage (GTDB taxonomy): Bacteria > Pseudomonadota > Alphaproteobacteria > Sphingomonadales > Sphingomonadaceae > Sphingosinicella. Next base: position 2,279 of record JACFNY010000215.1, on the reverse strand, counting down.
GGTCGGCACCGGCTATTTCGACATGGTCGCGACGACGCTCGCGGGCGGCGAAAGCTCGACGACCGCGCTCGCCGAATCGACCGAAGCCGATCAGTTCAAGAAGCACGCGGCGTAAGCCGCACCTGATCACGTTACCTGATCACCGGGGAGGGTGACGGAGCGCCCGCGGGGAACCCTCGCGGGCGCTTCTTTTTGCGTGTCGCGTATCCGTCACAAACGCGGTGCAAGGATGAGGGTCAGATAAAACGCCGGAGCCAGCGATGACCCGTTTCAACCCGAAGCCGCAGGATGCGCCGTGGCTGACCCCCTATCTCGTGCTCACCGACTGGGCGGACAACCGCCGCTACTACGAGAAGGTGTTCGGCTTCGAGCTGGGGCTGGTGCTGGACGGTCCCGGCCACACGCCGGTCCACGCCGAGTTCCGCTACAAGGGGCAACTGCTTTTCATGTGCGCGCCCGAGGGCACCGGCGGTAGTCCGATCCGCAGCCCGCGCTCCGAAGCGCTCGACCATTCGCCGGTCAGCTTCTGCGTCTATGTCGATGACGTCGACGCCTTCACCACACACGCGCTCGAGGCCGGCGGCATCATGACCGAGGAGCCCGCCGACCAGTTCTACGGCGAGCGCCGCGCCGTCTTCACCGACCCGTCGGGCTACACGTGGATGTTCATGTCGAACATCAAGGCGATGAGCGAGGACGAGATCCGGGCCGCCGCTTCAGCGATGGCCGACTAGGGCATCCCGCGTTTCGGCGTCGGCCGGAAAGAACGTCTCCAGCGACAGTTCGGCGAGCGTGACGTCGGCGGGCGTGCCGAAATTCGTGATCGTGCTGATGAAGCTGAGCGTGCTCCCGCCCTCGCCGCACAGCATCAGCGGCAGGACGATGCCTGCCGCCTCGTGCGCCTCCGCATCGGGCGCATAGGCCGCGAGTTCGCGCCAGAGATCAGCCAGAACCGGGTCGCCGGTCGCGAAGGCATCGCGCTGCAGGCGCGTGAGCAGCGCGTCGGCCTCGACCGACGGCAGG
>JACFNY010000215.1:0-1246 GCA_019454625.1 Sphingomonadaceae bacterium | reverse complement strand
TCCACGCCGCGCGGTTGACGATGCGCGGAGCGAGCCCCTCCGGGTGCATCGCGAGGCGCAGCACGTTGACGGGCGGTTCGAGGAGGCGCGGCGCGGCGCCCGCCACCAGCGGGCCGATCGCGCTGTTCGCCGCCACGAGCGTCCAGTGCCGGTCGACGGCGACCGCGGGAAACGGCTCGTGCGCCTTCAGGATATGCTCGACCGCCTGCCGCGCCGCCGCGAGCGCATCGGAGGTGAAGCCGTGCGCGCTGAATGCGGGCGCGTAACCGGCGGCGAGCAGCATGGCATTCTGCTCGCGCAGCGGTACGCCGAGCCGGCCCGCCAGCGTCAGCACCATCTCGCGGCTGGGGCGGGCGCGGCCGGTTTCGACGAAGCTCAGATGCCGAGCCGAGATCTCCGCGTCGAGCGCGAGATCGAGCTGGCTCATGCGCCTGCGACGGCGCCAGTCGCGCAGGTGATCGCCGATCGTGGAAGCCCGTGTCGCCATGCGCCGAACATAGCGGGGACGGGCAGGTTTCCAATTACCTGCCGGGTAATCGACACGCGCCGCCCCGAAAGGCAGGCTTGCCGCATCGAAACACGATCAAGGAGAAACGTCATGTCCCTCAGCCCCGACAGCTTCACCCGGCGCACGCTGCTGCTCGATGCCGCGATGTCCGGCGCCTGCGCCGTGCTCCTGGTTGCGGGCGCGGGTGCGCTTGCCGGTCTCCTCGGCCTTCCCGAAGCGCTGCTACGCGTCTCGGGCCTCGTCCTCGTCCCCTTCGTCGGGCTTCTCGTCTGGCTGATGCGCGCGGGCAGTCCCTCCGCCGTCGGCGTGCGCGCCGTCATCGCCATCAATCTCGCGTGGGTCGCGGCCAGCGCCGCCTTGCTGTTCTCGGGACTCGTCGATCCGACGCCGCTCGGCACGGCGTTCGTGATCGTGCAGGCGCTCGCCGTTCTGGTGTTCGCCGAGCTTCAGATCGCGGCGCTCAGGCGGACGGCCGCGCTCCGGGCGGCGTAGCGCCGCCGCCCGCGGGCGGCACGCGTTTCTCGACGGGAGGCTGCGCCGCGCTCGGCCGCCGGACGAGCATGATCGCCGCGAACAGGATGGCGACGCCGGTCGCTGCGACCGGCGTCAGCACCTCGGCGAACCACACGTAGCCGAACAGCGCCGCGAACACGGGCTGGATGAGCAGCCCGACGCCGCTCGCGAGCGGCGGCAGGTGCGGCAGCGCATAGACGATGAGCCCCTGCCCGATCACCTGGC
>JACFNY010000214.1 GCA_019454625.1 Sphingomonadaceae bacterium | reverse complement strand
CAGGTGTTCCAGCCGATGCTGCGCGTCGCGCCCAAGGTGGATTGCGGGCTCACCTCGCTCGAATCCTTCGGCAGCTACGCGGAAGGCTTCGAGGATTTTCTCAGCCTCACCATCGTCCGCATGGAGCCGCTGCGCGGCCACGGCCTCGTGGTGATGAAGCCGGACCTGATCGGCGCGATCGTCGACGCTTACTACGGCGGCAAGGGCGAGCCGCCGACGATCCGCGCGAACGAGTTCACCGCCGCCGAGGACCGCGTGCTGCAATCGCTGCTCGGCCGCCTGTTCGCGCAGCTCGACGCGGCGTGGGCGGACATCTTCCACCTCCAGTTCAGCCGCATTTCGAGCGAGAGCCACCCGCAGTTCCTCTCGTTCCTCGAAAGCGCCGACATGGTGGTCGTCACGCGCTTCCTCGTGCACCTGCCGCGCGGCGGCACCTCGGCAGTGGATGTCGTCTATCCGCTGAACGCGCTGAAGCCGCTGATGCCGCTGCTGCGCCTGCGCGTCATCACGGAGCAGAGCGAGACCGATCCCGGCTGGAAGGACCGCCTGAAGTCGGCGCTGCTCGACGTGGAGCTGCCGGTGCGCTCCATCCTTGCCGAGCCGACGCTGTCGCTGAGCGCCATCATGGCGCTGAAAGTCGGCGACGTGGTGCCCATCCACGTACCCGAGGAGCTGCACATGCTCGTCGAGAAAACCACGTTCGGGATCGGTGCGCCAGGCGAGGCCAACGGCAACGCCGCGCTCAAGATCCGTTCCATCGCGCGCCCGCGCGCCAGCACCAACCGATAGTTTCCCAAGGAGCCTCACATGAGCGAGACCGAAACCGCGAACCCCGAAACCCCGAAGGCCGACGATCCGTGGAAGCCCGGATCGGCGAACCTCCGCCTGCTTCAGGAGATCGACGTCCGCCTCTCGGTCGAGGTCGGCACCAGCCAGGTGAAGATCCGCGATCTCCTCAACCTCAACGAGGGCAGCGTCGTCGAGCTGGACCGCCCGGCGGGCGCGCCGCTCGACCTGTTCGCAAATGGCACACTCTTTGCGAGGGGCGAGGTGGTGACGGTCGGCGGACGCTTCGGCGTGCGGATTACCGACATCGTGGCACCGGGAGAACGCGTCAAGGACATCTGACGCGTCAAGATTTTGACGGGGGATGAGCCTTGATCGGGGACTACGTGTTGCGGCTGGCGATCATGCTGCCGCTGGTGTGCGGAATGATCGTCGCGGGGCTCTGGCTCGCGAAACGCTATAACCTCGGCGGCATCGGGTCCGGCCTCAAGTCCCGCGCCGCTACCCGCTCCGCCGCCCGGCTTTCCGAAACCGTGTTCCTGACCCCGGCGGTCAAGCTCGCCGTCGTCGATTTCGAAGGCAAAAGGTTGCTGCTCGCGGTGACGAAGCAGGGCGCGAACCTGCTCAGCGAGGTGCCCGCGATCAGCTTCACCATCGAGGATGAAGACGATGCGCGCTGATCGCCTGATGCGCTTCGCCCCGTTCCTCGTCGCCGCGCTGCTCCTGTTCGCCGCGCCCGCGCTCGCGCAGACTGCGCCGCAGGGGCCGTCTCCCGTCCAGTTCGCCGCCGATGCGCTGAGCGGCTCTGCCGCGCCGGGCGCGCGCCAGCCGCTGTCGCTGTCGCTTCAGGTCCTCGTCCTGATGACATTGCTGTCGGTGCTGCCGGCGGTGATCCTGATGATGACGGCGTTCACGCGCATCATCATCGTGCTCTCGATCCTCCGGCAGGCGCTCGGCCTCGCGCAGACGCCGCCCAACCAGGTGCTGATCGGCCTGTCGCTGTTCCTCACCTTCTTCGTGATGAGCCCGGCGATCAGCGAGATCAACGATGTCGCCTTCAAGCCCTACGCCGCGAACGCCATGCCGATCGACACGGCGGTGGAGAAGGGCGGCACGGTGCTGCACCGCTTCATGATGGGGCAGACGCGGCAGAAGGACATCATCCTGTTCGCGAACCTCAAGAAGGACGGCGCCTACGAGAACGCGGAGGATGTGCCGTTCTCCGTGCTGCTTCCGGCGTTCGTCACCAGTGAGCTGAAGACGGCGTTCCAGATCGGCTTCCTCATCTTCCTGCCGTTCCTCGTCATCGACCTCGTCGTCGCCGCCGTGCTCATGTCGCTCGGCATGATGATGCTGTCGCCGACGCTGATCTCGCTTCCCTTCAAGCTGCTGCTGTTCGTTCTCGTCGACGGCTGGGCGCTCACCATGGGCTCGCTCGCCGGCAGCTTCTTCACGGCGACCTGAGGGGAGGACGATGGACGCAGCCTATTTCACCGCAGCAGCCGGTCAGGCGCTCTGGATCCTCGTTCTGGTGGCCGCGCCGGTCATCATCCCGGCGCTCGCCATCGGCGTGCTGCTCGGCATGGTGCAGGCGGCGACCTCGATCAACGAGGCGACGCTCAGCTTCGTGCCGAAGCTGCTCGGCGTGCTCGTCTGCCTCGGCCTGTTCGGCGGGCTGATGATGGGGCTTCTCGTCGATTTCACGCAGGACATCTTCTCCCGGATCCCGGACCTCGTCAGATGACCGGCATCCTGTCGGTCGGCATCGAGGCGTGGCTGATGCAGCTGATGTTCGCCATGCTGCGCATCGGCGGCACGCTCGTCGCCGCGCCGATCTTCTCCGCGATCGGCGTGCCCTTGCAGGTGCGCGTCGTGCTCGCGGGCGCGATCGGCGTGCTCGTGCTCTCCGTGTATCCGGTGGACGTGCCCCACGACATCCTGTCGCTTCAGGGGTTCGTCATCGTCGTGCAGGAGCTGATGATCGGGCTTTCGGTCGGGTTCATCCTCCAGCTCGCCTTCGCCGCGCCGCTGCTTGCCGGCGAGTATATCGCGAACTCGATCGGCCTCGGCTTCGCCAACATGGTCGATCCGCAGAGCGGCAAGAACAGCGCGGTCGTCGGCCAGTTCCTGATGATCCTGATGACGCTGCTGTTCCTCGCGCTGAACGGCCACCTCATCCTCGTGCGCCTGATCGTGGAGAGCTATTCCCTGATGCCGCTCGGCGGCGACTGGCTGACCCGCGACCATTTCTGGGGAATCGTGAAGTTCGGCGGCTTCGTGTTCGCGGGCGGGCTCGCCATCGCGCTTCCCGTCGGCTTCTCGCTGTTCGCGCTCAACCTGCTCGTCGGCGTGCTGACGCGCACCGCGCCGCAGCTCAATATCTTCGCGGTCGGCCTGCCGCTGACGCTGATGACCGGCTTCGTCGTGCTCGCCATCGCTTTCCCGGCGATGAGCGACCTCATGCAGTCCGCCGCCGACACCGGCCTCGACGAGGCGAAGAGCTGGCTGGGAGGGCGCTGACGTGTCCGACAAACCCGAAAAGGACCAGCAAACCGAGGCGCCGACCGAGAAGCGCAAGCGCGACGCGGCGGAAAAGGGCGATGTTCTCCGCTCGCGCGAGTTGACCACCGCGCTCGTCATGCTCGTCGGCGCGGCGTATCTGGCGCTTGCCGGCGGCTGGATGGTGTCCAGCCTCGAACTCATGCTGAAGACCGCGCTCGCCGGGCTGAAGCACGGCGGCGTCAACTTCCAGCCCGCGGTGATGACGTGGGCGCTTGCCAAGGTCATCTGTTCACGTGCTTCGCCGCCGCGCTCGCCAGCCAAGCGCTGCTCGGCACGTTCCAGTTCAACATGACGCTCATCGCGCCGAAGGCCTCGCGCATGAACCCGATGAACTGGGTGAAGCGCACCTTCGGCCTTCAGGGCCTCACCGAGCTCGGCAAGTCGATCCTGAAGGTCGTGCTCGTCGGTGCCATCGGCTGGTGGATGCTCTCGGACTATGCGCGCGAGATCGCCTCGCTCGGCACCGAGGACGTCGGCAACGCCATCGCACACACCGGCCGTCTCGCCGCCGTCTTCCTGCTCGTCCTGTCGTTCGGGCTCGTGGTGGTGGCGGGCGTCGACATCCCGCTTCAGGCGATCCAGCTCATGCGCAAGCTCAAGATGTCGCGGCAGTAGATCAAGGACGAGCTGAAGAAGAACGAGGGCTCGCCCGAGGTGAAGATGCAGCTCCGTCGCCGCCAGCGTGAGGCGACGCGCAACAACATGCGTGCGGGCATGAGCCAAGCGAACGTGGTGCTGACGAACCCGACGCACTTCGCCGTCGCGCTCCGCTACGACAAGACCCGCGATCTCGCGCCGGTCGTCGTCGCGAAGGGCAAGGACCTCGTCGCCGAGGTGATCCGCGAGCTCGCGGCGGAGAACGACGTGCCGGTGCTCTCCTATCCGCTGCTCGCCCGCGCTGTGTTCTTCACCTCGAAGATCGGTCAGGAAATCCGCG
>JACFNY010000213.1:2376-4305 GCA_019454625.1 Sphingomonadaceae bacterium | reverse complement strand
CAGCCGGACGCGACGGCGGCGCGGGCGACGCCGCCCCACCTCGCCATTTAGATGAGCGCGCCGCCGAGGCGCGCGGGCCAGCCGTCGGCGTGGGGCACCACGGTCGCCAGCAGCAGCGCCGCCATCGGCGCGGCGATGACCGGCAGCAGCATCGCCTGCGGGATCATCCGCCAGCGCCGCCCGGCCCAGACCGCGGCGGCGGCGACAAGCACGGGGACGACGAGGCGCACGGCCATGTCGCGGGCCTCGGTGGAGGTCACCGTGCCCGCCCAGACGAAATGCGAGAGGCTGACGCCGCCGAGCCAGACGATGATGCCGACCTCGCGAAGCCCGTCCGCGAAGCCGGTGCGGCCCCGCCACGGCAGCAGCGACAGGCCGATGAGGATCACCGGCCCGGCGATCGCAAGGCCGTGGACGGCGTACCAGAGCCCGCCCGCGTGCTCGTTCTCCAGCGCCAGCGACGCCAGCGTCCAGAGCAGCATCCCGGACCAGCCGTAGGCGACGAGCCGCGTGCCGCCCGCGATCAGCATCGCGGGCGTCGTCAGCACGAGCCACGGCACCAGCGCCTGCCACATCGGGCCGGTGAGCTGATAGACCTGCGAATGCAGCGCGATTCCGGCGAGCACGAGCGCCGCCAGCAGGAACAGTGCGCCTTCCGCGAGCCAGCGATTGCCGCGCTGCACGCCGACCCACGCGGCGGCGGCGGCCACAGCGGTGAGCGCCAGATGGACGCCAAGCTTCAGCCAGTCGGCGATCAGGTCCCAGTTCGCGGCGACGACGAGCGCGAGGCCGAGCGCCAGCGCGAACAGGCCGAGGCCGACGATCGCCCACAGCACGTAGGGGCGATCGTTCGCCGCCTCGTGGGCGCGGATGCGGGCGGCGGCATCGGCATCAATGAAACCGGCGGCGACCCACGCCTCGAGCTTGCTGTCCAGCGACATGGCAGGGACTGTGACGAAGCGCGGGCGCCCTGTCTAGGCCGCGCGTCTAGGCCGCGAGCATTGCCTTTTCGGCGGCGATCGGCCCTGCGAAGGACGGGCGCGACAGGATCGTCGGCAGCCACGCGCCGAGCCGCGGGTGCTTCGCACAGTCCACGTCGACCGCGCAGTGCGAGAGGTTCACGAACGGGCTGGCGACGGCGATGTCGGCAAGGCTGAGCGCGCCGCCGACGAGGAAGCCGCCCGGCTCCGGCACCACGCCTTCGAGATAGTCGAACAGGCGCGGCAGCTCGGCGATACCCTGCTGCACGGTTTCCTCGCTGCCCGCCTGCTTCAGGAAGCGCGGCGCGACGACGCGGTTGAAGAACACCTTGCCGCCCGAGAGCGCCACGATGGTGTCGCCGAACTCGTCGAACCAGACCGTGCGGCCGAGGTCCTCGGGCGTTTGCGGAATGAGGCGACGTTCGGGATACTTGGCGTCGAGGTAGTGGATGATGGCGGAGGAATCGGAGAGGGCGAAATCGCCGTCGCGAAAGGCCGGCATCTTCCCGAACGGGGAGATGGAAAGGAAATCGGGATTGCGCGACTGGAGCGAGACCGGAACCAACTCGTAGTCCAGCCCCTTCTCGGCGAGCGCCACGACGACCTTGCGGACGAACGGCGACAGCCTCGCCCCGTAAACCCTGATCATGCGGCCCTCCCCTTTTCGCGCTTCTACTCGGTCAGCTCATCCCACTTGGCACGAATCTTCGCGAAGAACCCCTGACTTTCCGGACAGCTTCCCGCCTCCGGCTCCAGCGCCTGGAACTCTTCCAGAAGCTCGCGCTGGCGCTTGGAAAGCCGCGTCGGCGTCTCGACGTCGACCTCGACGATGAGGTCGCCGCGCCCGCCGCCGTTCAGCGGCGGCATTCCGTGCCCGCGCCGCGAGAACTGCCGGCCGCTCTGCGTGCCCGCGGGAATGCGCAAGCTCAGCGTTCCCAGCACACCAGGC
>JACFNY010000213.1:0-2366 GCA_019454625.1 Sphingomonadaceae bacterium | reverse complement strand
TTGAGCTCGACCGCCTCGCGGTCGATGGAGGGCACCTCGATCGTGCCGCCGAGCGCGGCGAGCGTCATCGGCACGGGCACCTTCACGTAGAGATCGGTGCCGCTGCGCTCGAAGATGTCGTGCGGATCGAGATGCACGAAGATGTAGAGGTCGCCCGGCGGCCCGCCGCGCGCGCCCGCCTCGCCCTCGCCCGACAGGCGGATGCGCGTGCCGTCGTCGACGCCCGCCGGGATGCGCACGTCGAGCGACTTGTGCTTGTCGACGCGGCCCGCGCCGTGACAGTCTTTGCAGGGATCGGAGATGACGCGGCCCGCGCCGTGGCAGTTCGGGCAGGTGCGCTCCATCAGGAACATGCCCTGCTGCACGCGGACCTTGCCGTGGCCGCCGCAGGTGCCGCAGGTGTTGGCCGTGGCGCCCGGCGCCGCGCCCGAGCCGCTGCACGGCTCGCAGACGGTGGCGACGTCGATCTCGATGGTGCGGGTGTTGCCCGCGAAGGCTTCCTCGAGGCTGAGGCGGAGGTCGTAGCGCAGGTCCGCGCCGCGCATGGCGCTGCTGCGCTGGCGCTGGCGGCCGCCGCCCATGAACTCGCCGAAAATGCCCTCGAAGATGTCGGCGAAATCGCCGAACCCGGCGCCGCCCGCGCCGTTGCCCGGCCCGCCGTTCTGGAACGCCGCCTTGCCGTAGCGGTCGTAGGCGGCGCGCTTCTGGTCGTCCTTCAGGCAATCATAGGCTTCGTTGATCGCCTTGAACTTCGCCTCTGCATCCGTGCAGCCGCCGTTCTTGTCGGGGTGGTACTGCATCGCGAGCCGCCGGTAGGCGGACTTGATCGCCGCGCCGTCCGCGCCGCGCTCGACACCGAGGAGTTCGTAATAATCGGCTTCAACCATACGCCCGGCCTGCCCCCGCTGGCACGCGGCCGCCGCCCCGGAAGACGGCGGCCGCCACCGATCTTACGCCTTCTTGTCTTCGTCGACTTCCGAGAACTCGGCGTCGACCACGTCCTCGTCCGAAGACGGGGACGGCGCAGCCTCGGCGCCCTCGCCGGACGCCGCCGCGGCTTCCGCCTTGTAGATCGCCTCGCCGAGCTTCATGGCCTCCTGCGCGAGCGCCTGCGTCTTGGCGTTGATGTCGTCGACATCGTCGCCGTCGAGCACCGACTTCAGCGCCGCGACCGCCGTCTCGATCTCGCGCTTCGTCGAAGCGTCGACCTTGTCGCCGTGCTCGGCAAGCTGCTTCTCCGTCGAATGGACGAGGCTGTCCGCCTGATTGCGGGCCTCCGCCTTCGCGCGGCGCTTCTTGTCCTCGTCGGCGAACTTCTCGGCGTCCTTCACCATCTGCTCGATGTCGTTGTCCGAAAGGCCGCCGGACGCCTGGATGCGGATCTGCTGCTCCTTGCCGGTGCCCTTGTCCTTCGCCGAGACGTTGACGATGCCGTTCGCGTCGATGTCGAACGTCACCTCGATCTGCGGCACGCCGCGCGGCGCCGGCGGGATGCCGACGAGATCGAACTGGCCGAGCAGCTTGTTGTCCGCCGCCATCTCGCGCTCGCCCTGGAAGACGCGGATGGTCACCGCGCCCTGATTGTCCTCGGCGGTCGAGTAGACCTGGCTCTTCTTCGTCGGGATCGTCGTGTTGCGGTCGATCATGCGCGTGAACACGCCGCCCAGCGTCTCGATGCCGAGCGACAGCGGCGTCACGTCGAGCAGCACCACGTCCTTGACGTCGCCCTGCAGCACGCCCGCCTGCACGGCCGCGCCCATGGCGACCACCTCGTCGGGGTTGACGCCCTTGTGCGGCTCGCGGCCGAAGAACCTGGTCACTTCCTCGATCACGCGGGGCATGCGCGTCATGCCGCCGACAAGGACCACCTCGTCGATGTCGTCCTTGCCGATGCCCGCATCCTTGAGCGCGGCGGCACAGGGCTTCAGCGACTTCCTGATCAGGTCCTCGACAAGGCTCTCGACCTTGGCGCGCGTCAGCTTCACCACCAGGTGCAGCGGCTGGCCGGTATTCTTGTCCATCGAGATGAAGGGCTGGTTGATCTCGGTCTGGCTGGCCGAGGACAGCTCGATCTTGGCCTTTTCGGCCGCTTCCTTCAGGCGCTGCAACGCCATCTTGTCCAGCGTCAGATCGACGCCGTGCTCCTTCTTGAACTCGTCCGCGAGGAACTGGACGATGCGCATGTCGAAGTCCTCGCCGCCGAGGAAGGTGTCCCCGTTGGTCGATTTCACCTCGAACAGGCCCTCGTCGATCTCGAGGATGGTGATGTCGAAGGTGCCGCCGCCAAGGTCATAGACGGCGATGGTCTTGGTTTCCTTCTTGTCGAGCCCGTAGGCCAGCGCGGCGGCGGTGGGTTCGTTGATGAT
>JACFNY010000212.1 GCA_019454625.1 Sphingomonadaceae bacterium | reverse complement strand
GATCGCATAGTCGCCGGTTTTGGGGCTGCCGCCGTGGCCCGGGAGGTCGGGCATCACCGCCTTCTGCGCCGGAAACGCATCCGCGGCCGGCTGCATGGCCCGGTGGTCGCAGGTCCAGCCGTGGACGAGTGCGAGCGCCGGTTCCTTGCCGGCGCGGGTGACGACATTCAGCATTGCGGGTCCCTTCCTGACGTGCGGACTTCAAATGCCCGGTCCCGCCGTATAAGGAAAGCCGGTCATGCAGCCGTTTCCCTGGTCCGACCTCGGCATCATCCTGCTTCTCATCGCGCTGAACGGCGTGTTCGCCATGTCCGAAATGTCGGTGGTGTCGTCGCGCAGGGCGCGGCTTCAGGCGATGGTGAACGCCGGCAAGCCCGGCGCGCGCATCGCAATGGCGCTGCACGAGGAGCCGTCGCGCTTCCTCTCCACGGTCCAGATCGGCATCACGCTCATCGGCATCGTCGCCGGTGCCTACTCCGGCGCCACGCTCGGCACGCCGGTGGCGGATCGGCTGGCCGCGCTCGGCGTGCCGGAACGGGCATCGGGCGAGATCGGCATCGTGCTCGTCGTTTCGGTCATCACCTATCTCTCGCTCACGGCGGGCGAACTCGTGCCGAAGCAGCTCGCGCTGAGGAACCCGGAACGCATCGCGTCGTTCATCGCGCCGCCCATGTCGGTGCTTTCACGGATCACGGCGCCGCTGGTATGGGTGCTCGATCGTTCGACGAAGGCCCTGCTTCGCCTGTTCGGGGCGGAAAAGGAGAATGCCGATCACGTCACCGCCGAGGAACTCCATCTCATCGTCTCCGAGGCGACCAGCGCCGGGGTCATCGAGGAGAGCGAGCGCCAGATGATCAGCGGCGTGATGCGCCTCGCCAACCGCTCGGTGCGCGCGGTGATGACGCCGCGCACCGAGATCGACTGGCTCGACATCGAGGCGGACGAGGCTGAGATCCGCGCCGAGCTGGTGGCGACGCCGCATACGCGCCTGCCGGTGGCGGAAGGCTCGGTCGACCGCATCGTCGGCGTCGTGCAGGCGCGCGATGTCGTCGCCGCGATCCTCGACGGGCGTCCGCTCGATCTGAAGGCGCTGCTGAGGCCCGCGCCCGTCGTTCCCGATGCGATGGACGCAGCGGACGCGCTGGAGATCCTGCGGCAGGCCGACGTGCCGATCGCGCTCGTCCACGACGAGTACGGCCATTTCGAAGGCATCCTCACCCCCGCCGACCTGCTCGCGGCGATCGCGGGTGCGTTCAAATCCGATCTCGACGAGGGCAGCGAGCCCGATGCAGTGGAGCGCGGCGACGGGAGTTGGCTGCTCGCGGGCTCCATGCCCGCCGACGAGATGGCCGAGACGCTCGGCACGAAACTTCCGGCCGACCGCGACTACCAGACCGTAGCGGGCTTCGCGCTCAGCGTGCTCACGCACCTTCCAGAGATCGGCGAGACCTTCGCCTACGACGGCTGGCGCTTCGAGGTCGTCGACATGGACGGCCGCAAGATCGACCGGCTGCTCGCGGTGCCAGCCGCCAACCCGGAGCCCTAACTGCGCGCCTTGAGCCCCGCCACCTCTGCCTCCAGCCGGTGCAGCGACTCGATCACCGCCATGTCGAGCTTTTCGTGGAGGCGCAGGATTTCAAGCTCGGCGCGCAGGTTCACCTCGTAGTCGAGCCGCGCGGCGAGCCTGTCCTTGTCGGCCTGCCGGTTCTGGCTCATCATGATGATCGGCGCCTGCACCGCGGCGAGCGTCGACAGCATCAGATTCAGGAAGATGTAGGGGTAGGGGTCGAAGGTCAGCCCCAGCCGCGGCAGGATTCCGCCATTCAGCAGCATCCAGCCGAGCAACACCAGCGCGAAGGCGATGATGAAGCCCCACGAGCCGCCGATTTCAGCGACACGGTCCGCCAGCCGGTCGCCGACCGTCGCGCCCTCTTCCGCCAGCAGGCCCGCATCGCGGCTGATCGGCGTCCGCTTCGAAACATGTTCGAGGACGCGCTTTTCGTGATGCCCGAGATCCTCCGGCGCGCTGCCGAGCAGGCGTTTCGAAACTTCCGCGATGTCGATGATCGGACGCATGGGACGGCCTCTTGCTGGTTCGGGCCGACATTAGGAAACGCCGCGGCGGCGATCCATCCCCAGTCGTATTCCGCGGCTCAGGCGGCGATCGTTGCCCAGCGGCCTTCCCAGCCATCGAGGCCCCAGTCCTCGGGATTCTCGGACGAGACGATCGCGTCGCCGTCCGCTTCCACCAGAAGGTTCACGTCCTGCGGGGCGATCGCCGCGCGTTTCGGGATCGAGAAGAACATGCGGACGACCGGGCGGGTGAGATCGGCCGGGTTGATGTCGGTGACGACCGCGAGATGATCCGAGCGCAGGCGCACCACGGTTCCGACGGGATAGATGCCGACGCTGCGGATGAACGCGGTCAGGATGTCGGAATCGAAATGGCCCCGCGAGCCGAACATCGTCTTCAGCGCCATGTTCGGCACCCACGCCTCCTTGTAGGGGCGGTTGGAGGTGAGCGCGTCATAGACGTCGCAGGCGGCCCCCATGCGCGCGAAGAGCGTGATCTGCCCGCCCTTCAGCCGCTTGGGATAGCCCGTGCCGTTGACCTTTTCATGGTGGTGCAGGCACACGTCGAGCGCCATCTCGGGCACGTCGCGGCTCCGCGTGAGCAGGCTGTGCCCGCGCTCCGGGTGCAGCTTCATGATCGTGTATTCAGCATGGGTGAGGCCGCCGGGCTTGCCCAGCACCTCGGGCGGCATCGCCATCTTGCCGATGTCGTGCAGCAGTCCGGCGACACCGGCGTCGCGAAGCGTGTCCCGGTCGAAGCCGCCGATCTCGCGGCCGAGATTGATCATCAGCGCCGCGACCGCGACCGAGTGCACATAGGTGTACTCGTCCTTGGATTTCAGCCTGAGGATGCTGGTGAGCGCCGACTGGTTGCGCGCGATGGACGCGGCGATCTCATCGACGAGGGGCACAAGCGTGTCCGCTTCCACGATCCGGCCGAGGCGCGCCTGATCGTAAAGCTCGGTCATCACCAGCTTGGCGTTCTCGGCGATGCGGCTGGCGCGTCCGAACTCCTCGGCGAGGCTGCACGGCCCCTCGGCGGTTTCCGTCGCGGGCGGCGTCGGGCCGGGGGCATGGATCGGCACGGCTACGGCTTCGGGCGTCTCCGCGGTGTCCGCCATGGCCCGTTCGGATTCCGGCGGGGCGGATTCGGGCGCGGCGGCATCCGTTTCGGCGGTCTCGCGGGCGACTTGCGGCAGCTGTTCGACGTCGAGGCCGCGCGCCGTGTCGATCACCACCGCGTCGGCGCGGCTTGTGCGCAGCGCGTCCACGTCATCGGCCTCGGTCAGCAGGAATCCGGCCTTCATGAAGGGATGGGAGAACCACGATCCTTCGATGACATGGATGAACATGCCGGACCTGACCTGGTTGCGCCGAATTCGTTTGAACACCCGAAGTTCCTGTTTTTCTTGGGCGCATTCGCGCCTCGCCCCGCAAAGGCTTATGACACGCCAGCCTTGAACGAGACCCTGACGGTTAGGGTTAATAACGGTGTAAACCATGTCATTTCTTAGTTCCGATCATGGACTTGCACCTTCGGCGTATCGGCTGGCATTGTCGGCGCAATTCAGGAAGGAGAATTCAGGAATGCGTGATGTCGGCTTTGCGGTGCTGCTGGCAGGTCTCCTCGGGACGGCGGCAGCGGAGGCGCGCCCTGTCACCTTTGCCGATCGCGTGCCGGAAGGCATCGCGGCGATCGTTCTGCCGCTCGCCGCGAAGGATGATCTGGCGGTGCGCGCAGCATCGCTCGACACCGCGGCCCGCGATGCCGTGGGCCGGGCGCTCGATGCCGCCGCGTTCGACTACAAGGCGAATTCGACGCTCGTCCTGCGCGGCGTCGGCGCATGGCAGCAGATCGTCGTCATCGGCGCGAAGGACGGGCTGACGCCCGCCGGGCTTCAGGACATCGGCGGCCTCGCCGCGCGGGAGACCGCGTCGGCGGACGGGCCGGTCGCGCTCCTTGCCTCGGGCCTTGCGCCGGGCGTCGCCGATGCTGCCGCCGATCTCGCCGTCGGCGCCGACCTCGGCGGCTACAGCTTCGATCGCTACAAGACGCCGCCGCAGACGCCGCGCGCGGCGGGCCGCGACGCGCCGCTCACCGTGGTCGGGGCCGCGGGCGCCGCGCGCTATGCCGCGCAGGGCAGGGCGCTCGTCGAGGGCGTCACGCTGGTGCGCGACCTCATCAGCGAACCCTCGAACGTGAAGTACCCGGAGGTCATCGTCGAGCGCGTGCGCGAGGCGTTCAAGGGCGTC
>JACFNY010000211.1 GCA_019454625.1 Sphingomonadaceae bacterium | reverse complement strand
GTTGTCGCGCAGGTAGTCGAAGCCGAACTCGTTGTTGGTGCCGTAGGTGATGTCCGCGCCGTAGGCGGCGCGGCGGGTCGCCTCGTCGAGGTTCGGGACGATGACGCCCACGGACAGGCCGAGGAAATTGTGGATCTTGCCCATCCAGCCGGAGTCGCGGCGGGCGAGATAGTCGTTGACGGTGACGACGTGGACGCCCTTGCCCTCGATGGCGTTCAAATAGGTGGCGAGCGTCGCCACCAGCGTCTTGCCCTCGCCGGTGCGCATCTCGGCGATCTCGCCCCGGTGCAGCACGATGCCGCCGATGAGCTGGACGTCGAAATGCCGCATCCCGAGCACGCGCTTCGACGCCTCGCGCACCGTGGCGAAGGCTTCGGGGAGCAGCGCATCGAGCGTCTCGCCGCCCGCGAGGCGCTGGCGGTATTCGTCCGTCTTGGCCTTGAGCTGGTCGTCGGAGAGCGCCTCGAACGCGGCTTCAAGATCGTTGATCTTGCGGACGATGGGGGAGAGCGACCGGACGTAGCGATCGTTGGAAGAGCCGAAGATACGCTTCGCGAGCGCGTTAAAACCCAGCATGGAGGACCTTGTGCGCAAAGGGCGGGACCGCACGGGCAGGCCCCAACATCGCCGCCGACATAGGAACGGCGCGCTTTATAGTCAATGAATGCGGCCCGTCAGAAAGTGTTATCGGACGGGCTCTGGCGCGCGCGGCACCTGCCAGCGGTATGTCTCCATCCGCTCGTAGGCAATCGCCTTCCCGCCATACCGTTTGACGTCATAGCGCTTTGTTCGGCGTAATATGGAGCATGTTCTGGCATCCAGCTTCGCGTGACCGCTGGAACGGAGCACCCGGCATTCAGCCACCCGGCCATAAGTGTCGATCCGCAGACTCACGTCCACGACGCCATCTGCCGCCATTGCGCCTCCGGACGACAGGACGAGGCCGAGCATGATAATGAGGTCAACGCGCATGGAAGGCGGCTCCATTCCGAAGCACCAACGATATGCCGACAGGCGTCGCCGTCTAGTTAAGCCTCTCCGCGAGCGCGTCGATGATCGGGCATTCGGGGCGGGAGTCGCCGTGGCAGCCCTTCGCGAGGTGGAGGAGCGTGCTGCGCATCGCCTCGATGGCCTTCGCCTTCTCGCCGAGCGCCTCGGCCTGCTGGAGCGCGAGGCGCTTGACGTCGGCGCTGCTGCGCTCGCGGTCCGACCAGAGCGCGAGCAGGGTGCGGATCTCCTCGATGCCGAAGCCGAGGTCGCGCGCGTTGGCGATGAAGCGCAGGCGGTGCACGTCGTCCTCGCCGTAGTCGCGGTAGCCGGACTCGCGCCGAGGTGGCACCGGGATCAGGCCGATGCCCTCGTAGTGGCGGATCATGCGCTGGCTGACGCCGCTCTTCTTCGATGCCGCGCCGATGTTCACAGTCTCGCTCCTCTCAGCCGAAGCGCGTTGCCGATCACGGTGACGGAGCTGAACGACATGGCCGCCCCGGCGATCATCGGGCTCAACAGCAGCCCGAACACCGGGTAGAGCACGCCCGCCGCGATCGGCACGCCCGCGGCGTTGAACACGAACGAGAAGAACAGGTTCTGGCGGATGTTGCGCATCACGGCCCGGCTCAGGCGACGTGCGCGGACGATGCCGTGAAGATCGCCCTTCACCAGCGTCACGCTGGCGCTTTCCATCGCGACGTCGGTGCCCGTACCCATCGCGATGCCGACGTTGGCGGCGGCGAGCGCGGGTGCGTCGTTGATGCCGTCCCCCGCCATGGCGACGACTCGACCCTCGCTGCGCAGCCGCTCGACAACCTTCTGCTTGTCGGCGGGCAGCACCTCGGCGATCACCGCGTCGATGCCGCCGATCCGCTCCGCCACGGCCTCGGCGGTCTTCCGGTTGTCGCCGGTGAGCATGACGATGTGCAGGCCTTCGCGCTTGAGGGCGGCGATGGCCTCCGCCGCGCTGTCCTTGACGGGATCGGCGACGGCAAGGAAGCCGGCGAACGCGCCGTCCACGGCGAGGTACATGACGCCCTCGCCCGCCGCGCGCCGGGCATCCGCCTTCGCGTCGAACGCCGACGTGTCGAGCCCCGCCATCATCGCGCGGTTGCCGAGGCTGACGCGGCGGCCGTCCACCATGCCCGAGACGCCCTTGCCGGTTTCGGATGCGAAATCGCTGACGCTCGCGGGCGCGAGGCCCCGCTCTTCCGCAGCATCGACGATGGCGGCGGCGAGCGGGTGCTCGCTGCCCCGCTCGACGGCGGCGGCGAGGCGGAGCATCGTATCCGGGTCGTCGCCCTCGATGCCGACGAGGCGCGGCTTCCCCAGGGTCAGCGTGCCGGTCTTGTCGACGACGAGCGTGTCCACCTTCTCCATGCGCTCCAGCGCCTCGGCGTTGCGGACGAGCACGCCCGCCGCCGCGCCGCGACCGGTGCCGACCATGATCGACATGGGCGTCGCGAGGCCGAGCGCGCAGGGGCAGGCGATGATGAGCACCGACACCGCCGCGACGAGCGCGTGGGCGAGGCGCGGCTCCGGCCCCACGAACAGCCACACGGCGAAGGCGAGCACCGCGACCAGCACCACGGCGGGCACGAACCAGCCGGAAACCGTGTCGGCGAGGCTCTGGATCGGCGCGCGCGAGCGCTGCGCCTCCGCCACCATGCGGACGATCTGCGCGAGCATCGTGTCGCTGCCGACGCGCGCGGCGCGCACGACGAGCATACCGGTGCCGTTCACGGTCGCGCCCGTCACCGCGTCGCCGGGCGCCTTCTCGGCGGGGACCGGCTCTCCGGTGAGCATCGACTCGTCGACCGACGAGCGGCCGTCCTCGACGATGCCATCCACCGGGATCTTCTCGCCGGGGCGCACGCGCAGCCGGTCGCCGACAGCGATGTGGCCGATGTCCACATCCGCCTCGCTGCCGTCCGGCGCGATGCGCCGCGCGTGCTTCGGCGCGAGGCCGAGCAGCGCGCGGATCGCCTTGCCCGTCGCGGCGCGGGCGCGCAGCTCCAGCACCTGCCCGAGCAGGACGAGCGCGACGATCACCGCCGCTGCCTCGAAATAGACGGGCACCTGCCCGTGAATGATGCGCAGGCTTTCCGGGAACAGGCCGGGCGCGAGCGCCGCGACGACGCTGTAGGCGTAGGCGACGCCGACGCCGAGGCCGATGAGCGTGAACATGTTGAGGTTGCGCGTGCGGACCGACGCGATCGCCCGCTCGAAGAACGGCAGGCCCGCCCAGAGCACGACGGGGGTCGCCAGCGCGAGCTGGACGAATACCAGCGTCCGCATCGGCATCAGGTGCCAGCCGAGCATGTCCGTGCCCATCGCCAGCACGAACAGCGGCAGCGCCAGCACGGCCGCGACCCGGAGGCGGCGTGTGAAATCGACCAGCTCCGGGTTGGGCGCGTCATCGAGCGACGGCGCCTCCGGCTCCAGCGCCATGCCGCAGATCGGGCAGGTGCCCGGCCCCGGCTGCCGCACCTCCGGGTGCATCGGGCAGGTCCACATGGTGCCGGCGGCGACGGTCGCCGGATCGACCGGCGGCGCGGCGTGATCGCCGTGATGATGATCGTGATGCTTGCAGCAATCGGACACGGGATTCTCCTATTGCCGCACAGATTGAACCTTCACACCATGTCAGGGTCAAGCCCCCCTTGACCTTATCACAGTGTCAAGGTGCAGAAGCCGCCGCCATGACCGGACTCTCCCTTTCGCGGCGCACGCTGATCGGCGGCATCGGCGCTTCGGCACTTTTTCCTTCGTGGGCGCGCAGCGGCACGCCCGGACTCTCTGGCGGTGTCGGCGCTCCCCTCTCGGGGCCGGAAATCCGGCTGAACGTCGGGCACACGTCCTTCACCGTCGGCGGGCGCACCGGCCATGCCGTGACGGTGAACGGCACGCTGCCCGCGCCGCTCATCCGGCTGAAGGAAGGCCAGACAGCGCGGCTGATCGTCAGCAACCACCTGGACGAGGACACCTCCATCCACTGGCACGGGCTGCTGCTGCCCTTCCAGATGGACGGCGTGCCGGGCATCAGCTTTCCCGGCATCGCGCCGCATTCGCGCTTCACCTACGAATTCCCGGTCATCCAGTCCGGCACCTACTGGTATCACAGCCATTCGAACCTCCAGGAGGCGATGGGCCATTACGGCCCCATCGTCATCGACCCGACGGAGGCCGACCCGGTCGCCTACGACCGCGAGCACGTGATCGTGCTTTCCGACTGGAGCTTCATGCATCCGCACGCGATCATGCGGAAGCTGAAGCAGGACCCGGAGTTCTTCCGCCGCGACAACCCCAACCTCGCCGAGCTTCTCGCGGGCAAGG
>JACFNY010000210.1 GCA_019454625.1 Sphingomonadaceae bacterium | reverse complement strand
TGTAAGCTGCTGATCGCAAACCGGGGTGAGATCGCCCGCCGCATCATCCGCACCGCGCACCGGATGGGCATCGAGACCGTCGCCGTCTACTCGGAGGCCGACGCCGACGCTCCGCACGTGCACGAGGCCGGACAGGCCGTGCTGATCGGCCCGCCCCCTGCTTCGGAGTCGTACCTCCTCGCCGACCGCCTACTCGACGCCGCCGCGCGCACCAATGCGGACGCGGTGCATCCGGGCTACGGCTTCCTCTCCGAGAACGCCGGCTTCGCGCTCGCGGTGCGCGACGCGGGCCTCACCTTCGTCGGCCCGCCGGTGAAGGCCATCGACGCGATGGGCCTCAAGGACACCGCCAAGAAGCTGATGAAGACGGCGGGCGTGCCCGTCACCCCCGGCTATCAGGGCGACGACCAGAGCCTCGCGCGGCTCGAAGCGGCTTCGAAGGCGGTCGGCTACCCGCTGCTCATCAAGGCGGTCGCGGGCGGCGGCGGCAAGGGTATGCGCCGCGTCGACGACCCGACCGAGTTCGCGGACGCGCTCATCGCGGCAAAGCGCGAGGGCGAGAAGTCCTTCGGCAACGACGGCGTAATGATCGAGAAGCTGATCCTCCGCCCCCGCCACGTCGAGGTACAGGTGTTCGCGGACCGGCACGGCAACGCCGTCCACCTGTTCGAGCGCGACTGCTCGCTCCAGCGCCGCCATCAGAAGGTCATCGAGGAGGCCCCTGCCCCCGGCCTCTCCGCCTCGCTCAGGAAGGCGCTCGGCGCAGCGGCGGTGAA
Organism: Sphingomonadaceae bacterium; assembly: GCA_019454625.1. Classification (GTDB taxonomy): domain Bacteria; phylum Pseudomonadota; class Alphaproteobacteria; order Sphingomonadales; family Sphingomonadaceae; genus Sphingosinicella. Next base: position 3,552 of record JACFNY010000210.1, on the reverse strand, counting down.
GGCGGCGACCGCCATCGGCTACGAGGGCGCGGGCACGATCGAGTTCATCCTCGACTGCGACGATGTCGACACCGCCGGCGACCCGAAGTTCTACTTCATGGAGATGAACACGCGGCTCCAGGTGGAGCACCCGGTGACGGAGCTCATCACTGGCACCGATCTCGTCGAATGGCAGATCCGCGTCGCGCGCGGCGAGAAGCTGCCGATGACGCAGGAGCAGCTCCGCATCGAGGGCCACGCGGTCGAGGCGCGGCTTTACGCGGAGGACCCGGAGAGCGGCTTCCTGCCCTCCACCGGGCGGCTGCGCCAGCTCGTGTTCCCAGAGGGCCGCCCCGGCGTGCGCATCGACAGCGGCCTCGTGGAGGGCGGCGAGATCGGCATCCATTACGACCCGATGATCGCCAAGGTGATCGCGCACGGCGCCGACCGCCAGAGCGCCATCGACCGGCTGGTCGGCGCGCTCGACGCCACCATCGTCGAGGGCGTGCGCACGAACCGGGCGTTCCTCGCGCGGCTCGTCGATCACCCGTCGTTCCGCGACGGCGACGTGGACACGGGCTTCATCGCCCGCCACGCCGAGAGCCTGAAGCCGCCCACGGACATCCCGGACCGCGTGCTGGCGCTCGCGGCGCTCAGCCGTGTCGGCGGCTACAACCCTCCGGCGGCGCAGACGATGTTCGAGCGCGCGGGCGCGTGGCGCATGAACCTGCCGAGCCGCCGCCATGTCGACCTGTTCCCCGAAGGCGGCGAAAAGCGCACGCTGACGCTGACCCCTGAGGGCGCCGGATACCGCATCGACGGCCTCGACGCGCCGGTGAGCGGCATGGCGACGTGGACGGGGCCGCAAGGCATCGAAGCCGATCTCGGTGGCGAGCTGCTGCGCGCCACCATCGTCGAGCGCGAACACGGGTTCGAGCTTCGGGTGGGCGGCCGCGTGTTCGCCATCGGCACGGCGGCGGCGGATGCCGACGCGGCCGAAGGCGGCAGCGGGCGCATCACCGCGCCGATGCCGGGCCGCGTGCTCGCCGTCTTCGTGAAGCCCGGCGACAAGGTCGAAGCCGGCGCGCGCCTGCTCGTGCTGGAAGCGATGAAAATGGAAAACCGCATGACCGCGCCCGTTTCCGGCACGGTCGCGAAGGTCGGCGTGGCGGAAGGCGACCAGGTCGCCGAAGGCACGCTGCTGGTTGAAATCGAAAGCGAGGACCAATGAGCCTGTCCCTTCTGAACTTCGCCCACGGCGAGACCATCGACATGCTGCGCGAGAGCGTGCGCGCGTTCGCCGAGGACAAGATCGCGCCGCGCGCTGCCGAGATCGACGCCCAAAACAAGTTCCCGCGCGACCTCTGGCCCGAGCTCGGCGCACTCGGTCTCCACGGCATCACCGTGCCGGAGGAAAACGGCGGCGCCGGACTCGGCTACCTCGCGCACGTGGTGGCGATGGAGGAGATCAGCCGTGCCTCGGCATCGGTCGGCCTCAGCTACGGCGCGCACTCCAACCTCTGCATCAACCAGCTGAACCGCTGGGGCACGGCGGAGCAGAAGGCGAAGTACCTGCCCAAGCTCATCTCCGGCGAGCATGTCGGCAGCCTCGCCATGTCCGAGCCCGGCTCCGGCTCCGATGTCGTCTCGATGCGCCTCAAGGCCGAGCGCAGGAACGACTGCTACGTCCTCAACGGCAACAAGATGTGGATCACCAACGGGCCGGAGGCGGACACGCTGATCGTCTACGCCAAGACCGATCCCGAGGCCGGGCCGCGCGGCATCACCGCCTTTCTCATCGAGCGCGGCTTCAAGGGCTTCTCGACCGCGCAGAAGCTCGACAAGCTCGGTATGCGCGGCTCGGACACGTGCGAGCTGGTGTTCGAGGACTGCGAGGTGCCTTACGAGAACATCGTCGGCGAAGAGGGCAAGGGCGTGAACGTCCTCATGTCCGGCCTCGATTACGAGCGCGTCGTGCTTTCGGGCGGGCCGCTCGGCATCATGGCCGCGTGCATGGACGTCACCGTTCCCTACGTGCACGAACGCAAGCAGTTCGGGCAGCCGATCGGCACCTTCCAGCTCATGCAGGGCAAGATCGCCGACATGTACGTCACGTTCTCCACGGCGCGGTCTTATGTCTATGCGGTCGCGCAGGCCTGCGACCGGGGAGAGACGACGCGCAAGGACGCTGCGGGCTGCATCCTCTATTCCGCCGAGAAGGCGACATGGATGGCGCTCGAGGCGATTCAGACGCTTGGCGGCAACGGCTATATCAACGAGTATCCGACCGGACGCCTGCTGCGCGACGCCAAGCTCTACGAGATCGGCGCGGGCACGAGCGAAATCCGCCGCTACCTCATCGGCCGCGAGCTGTTCCATGCGCCGATTGCTGCCGTTGCTCTTCACCCTGATCGCGGCACCGGCGCTGGCGGCGACGCCGGAGGACCGGCTCGCGGCGGCGGGACATGCCCTGCCGTCCGCGCCGAAACCCGCGGCGACCTACGTGACGTCGGTCGAAACCGGTAATCTCCTGTTCCTGTCGGGCCACATCGACTGCATCGGCGGCGGAAAGCGCGGCAAGGTGGGCGCTGACGTCACGCTGGAGGAAGGCAAGGCCGAAGCGACGCGCGTCGGCCTCTGTATGCTTTCAACGATCAAGGACGCGCTCGGCGGCGATCTTTCGCGCGTGAAGCGCTTCGTGCGCATCCTCGGCATGGTGAACAGCGCGCCGGACTTCGTGCAGCAGCCGCAGGTCATCAACGGCTTCTCGGAGCTGATGAAGACGGCGTTCGGCGACAACGGCCTCGCCGCGCGCTCGGCGGTGGGCGTCGCGTCGCTCCCGGCGGGCTATGCGGTCGAGATCGAGGCCACCATCGAAATCGCGCGCTGACGCGCCGTGCGTATCCTCGGCGCGGTGCTTGCAGGCGGTGAAAGCCGCCGTTTCGGCAGCGACAAGGCCGAAGCGTTGCTGGACGGCAAGCGTCTTGTCGACCACGCCGCCGCCAGCATCGCGCCCTTCTGCGAAACCGTGGTGATCGTGGGCCGCGAAGGCGGCGTGCCGGATCGCCCCGGCCCCGGCCTCGGCCCGCTCGGCGGCCTGTGCGGGGCGCTCCTCTACGGTGCTGAAAATGGCTTCGATGCCGTGCTGACAACGGCCTGCGACGTGCCGGACCTGCCCGAAGCGTTGCTGTCGGCGCTGATGGCCTCACCGCCCGCCGTGGCCGCGAGCCTGCCGGTCGTCGGCGTGTGGCCGACATCGCTCGCGGGCAGGCTCACGGATTATCTGCAAACCGGCTCGCCGCGCGCCATGCGGGCATGGTGCGAAACGGCGGGCGCAAGGATGCCGGCGTGGCCGGACCCGATCCGGAACATCAACTGGCCGGAAGATATGCCCCGCCCCTGATCGCCTCCCTGATGCCTCCCCCGACCGTCACCCCGGCGAAGGCCGGGGCCCATAGGGCGGTGCAAGGCGCGGAAACCGGTGCGTGCCACGACGTCGCGCGGGGTGAACACAGTTTTTTGAGGGGATATACCGCCAACAAACCCAGCGGACTGCCGGGACGCACAAACGGC
>JACFNY010000209.1 GCA_019454625.1 Sphingomonadaceae bacterium | reverse complement strand
CAGGCGCGAGAGCTTCTTCGGCCCCGCGTAGCTCAGCGTCGACCAGCGCGGGCGCCCGACGATCTCCGCATCGGGCAGCAGCGCGCGCACGATCGGCCGGATCGTGTCCGATCCCAGGATCATCGTCTCGTCGCGGCCGCGCACGTGGAGCAGCCGGTCCGTGAACACGTGCCCGCGCTCCGGGTCCGCGCCGAGCTGCGCCTCGTCGATCGCGACGAAGCCGACGTCCCTGTCCACCGGCATCGATTCCGCCGTGCACAGGAAATAGCGCGCGCCCTCGGGCACGATCTTTTCCTCGCCGGTGACGAGCGCGACCTGCGCGGCGCCCTTCATCTGCACCACCCGGTCGTAGACCTCGCGCGCCAGCAGGCGCAGCGGAAAGCCGATCATGCCGCTGGAGTGGGCGCACATACGCGTGACGGCGAGGTGGGTCTTGCCCGTGTTGGTGGGCCCGAGAACGGCAGTGACGGAGCGGTCAGTGCCGCTCATCGGCACGCGTCCTGACCAGGGGCCCGGGCGAAGGTTTCGGGCGAGGGTTTCGGTTCGGTGCACTCACGAAACAGCACATCTCCTCAACACACAACATATGGTGTCACCGATCCCGTCGGCACGCAAGCGGCGAAACGACGAAGCGAATCGTTTCGGATGCGCTCAACGGTTCACCGCTCGAATCCTGTCGCTTCATCGCAGCCACGGCGCTTAACCTCCCGTGTTAAATTGACATTAAGTACCCTGAACGACACTTTGCCGGTCGCGGGGAAATGGTCGTTTATCGGCCAATTCCAAATTGATGGGTCGCACGCAGATTGGATGTCCGCTCCGGCGGCACGGTCTCGCGTTTTGGAAATTGGGGCGGGGGCTTCGTGTTTCAACCCACCACGCGCGCCTTTGAAGGCGCAACGTTCTCGATCCCGGCGCCGACCGCGCAGGTTCCGTTCGCGTCCGTGAAACCGGCCCGGCGCGTGCCCGCTATCGTCGTCGATCTCGGTGCCGACATCGGCTCGAAGCGCTGGTGGCGCGGCATGGGCACGCTCGGCGCGATGCTCGGCGTCGCTGTCACCGTCGCGCTGAACCCGGCGCCGCTCGTGAAGCCCGCTCAGCCCGAACTCGCGCCCGCACAGCTCGCCGCACTCGACACCGTTTCCATCGCCCCGCTCGCCCTGAAGCCGCAGGGCCTCGCCTTCCATCAGCCGACCGCCCGCGTCAGCGCGCTCGCCGAGCCGCCGGAGCGCCCGCGCATCGAGGTCGCCGCGCGCCTGCGCGAGGTCGACAGCTTCAACGGCGCGCTGCGCCGCGCGGGCGTCTCCGCCGCGGACGTCGCCAACGTGTCGCTGCTCGTCGCCGCGCACACCGACGTGAAGACGCTGAAGCCCGGCGCGACGATCGACCTCGTGCTCGGCCGCCGCACCGACAAGTCACAGCCCCGTCCGCTCGAATCGCTGGCGTTCCGCGCCGCGTTCGACCTGCGCCTCGAAGTGAACCGCAGCGCGGCGGGCGACCTCGTCGTGACGCGCGACGAGATCGCGGTGGACAACAGCCCGCTCGTCGTCGCCGGCGACGTCGGCGGCAGCCTCTACCAGTCCGCGCGCGCCTTCGGCCTGCCGAGCCGCGTCGTCGCGAGCTACATCAAGGCGCTGAGCCCGAAGGTGAACTTCCAGCGCGACGTCAGCTCGAGCGACAGCTTCCAGATGGTCGTCGAGCACCGCCGCGCCGAAACCGGCGAGACCGAGACCGGAAACCTCATCTACGCGAAGCTCGGCGGCAAGCGCGACGTCGAGCTCATGCGCTGGAACCACAACGGCCGTACCAAGTTCTTCCTCGCCGACGGCTCCTCGGCGATCGAGGGCATGATCAAGTCGCCCGTGGCGGGCGCCCGCTTCAGCTCCGGCTTCGGATCGCGCTTCCACCCGATCCTGAAGCGCGCGCGGATGCACGCGGGCGTCGACTTCGCCGCCCGCAGCGGCACGCCGGTGATGTCGACCGCGCCGGGCACGGTGGTGTTCGCGGGCCGCAACGGCGGCTACGGCAACCAGGTGCGCGTGCGCCACGCGAACGGCATCCTCACCAGCTACAGCCACCTTTCGAAGATCGCGGCGCGCAGCGGCCAGCGCGTGGGCGCGGGCGACGTGATCGGCAACGTCGGCTCCAGCGGCCTCTCGTCGGGCCCCCATCTCCACTACGAGGTCCACATCGCCGGAAAGGCCGTGAACCCGCGCTCGGCGAAGCTGCCCATCCAGGAGCAGCTGGAAGGCCAGGAACTCGCCCGCTTCAAGGCGGAGTTGCAGCGGATGCGGCAGATGAAGCCGATCGCGGTGAGCCACGACGCCTGAGGGCCGAGGGTTTTCGGACGGCTTGGCCTTTTCGGCACCCTCCTTGTTCCATTGAAACGTGGTCATGGGCCCCGGCCTTCGCCGGGGTGACGGTTAAGAGCGCATGTGTACCCACACGTCACCCCGGCGCAGGCCGGGGCCCATACGCCGGTGAAATCACGCGGATGGGTGTACATGATGGCGAGCCGCAAGGGCGGCACGCTCTACATCGGCGTCACCAACGATCTCGCGCGAAGGGTGCACGAACACCGTGAAGGCCTCGTGCCGGGGTTCACGAAGCGGTACGGCGTCAGGATGCTCGTCTGGTACGAGGCGCACGACGACTTCCGCGAGGCCATCGCCCGCGAGAAAGCGCTCAAGGAATGGAACCGGACGTGGAAGCTGCGGCTCATCAACGATGTGAACCCGGAGTGGAGTGACCTCCATCCCACATTATAGGCGGGCAAGGCGTATGGACCCCGGCCTATGTCGGGTGACGAAGGGGGTCGTATCAGCGCGACCAGCGCGCGAAGATCGCGGTCGGCAGCAGCAGCCCCCGCGCTTCCTCGCGGATCGTCATTTCGCCCGCCTCCACGCTGCCGCCGAGCAGCCGCGTGACTTCCTCGGCGAGGTTCGCGATGGCGATGGCGGAGAGGCGCACGGCGTAGGCGGTGAGCACGAGGAACTTCGAGCGGTCGTCGAGCAGTGCCGCGCACGCCGCCATCAGCGCGGCGAGCTTTTCATCGAGCTCCCACACCTCGCCCTTGGGTCCGCGGCCGTATTTGGGCGGATCGAGGATGATGCCGGCGTAGCGGCGGCCGCGTCGCACCTCGCGCTCCACGAACTTCAGCGCATCGTCGACGATCCAGCGGATGGGCGCATCCCCGAGGCCGGAAAGCTTCTGGTTCTCCACCGCCGCCCCGATCGCCTTTTTCGACGCATCGACATGCGTGACGCGCGCGCCCTTCGCCGCCATCACGAGGCTGGCGACGCCGGTGTAGCCGAACAGGTTCAGCACCTCGTCCCCCGGCGCGACGCGGGCCTCGATCCAGTCCCACTGCGGCGCCATGTCCGGGAAGAAGGCGAGGTGACGGAACGGCGTGTTCGAGGCCCAGAACTTCACGCTCCCGCGCGCGAGCGGCCAGCTTGGCGGCACCTTCGGCGACAGTGTCCAGCGGCCGCCGCCTTCCGCGTCCGATCCGCCGACGAACTCGCCGTCCGCGCGCCAGTCGGATGTGGCGGGCGTCCACATCGCCTGCGGCTCCGGGCGGATGAAGCGGAAGCGCCCGTAGCGTTCGAGCTTGCGGCCGTTTCCGCTGTCGACGAGGCCGAAGTCGGCCCACGGCTCGGTGACGAGCGTCACGAGCGCCATCAGGCGGCAAGCGCCTTCTCGGCTGCCCCCACGGACGCGCGCGCGGACGGTCCGGCGAGCATCCCCGCGCCCGCCGCGCGGGCCGCGTCGAGCGTTACCGCGTCGATCTCCGCCACGACCTCGGCAGGCGCGACGAGGCGGCCGTAGAGGGCGAGCTGGCGGGCGACATAGCTCGCCTGCCCTTCGGTGCTTTCGAGGCTCATGAGCAGCCCCGCCTTCACCAGCGCGCGGGCGCGCTCCAGCTCGGCGGGCTGGAGATCGCGCACGGCGCGCGCCAGCTCCTCGCGGACGAGCGCCATCGCCGCCGCCGCCTCCCGCCGCTCGGTGGCGAGATAGATGTAGAACAGGCCCGCGTCGTCGAACGCCTGCACCGCCGCGTAGATGCTGTAGGCGAGCCCCCGCTCCTCGCGCACCGACTGGAACAGCCGCGAGGACATGCCGCCGCCGACAGCCTCCGCGAACAGCCGCGCAGCGAAATAATCGGCCGCGAGCGCGCGCGGCGCGGCGAAGCCGAGCGCGAGGTGCGCCTGCTCGAACCGGCGCGGGTCCGCCGAAAGGCCGCCGACGAACTGCGCGGGCTCGGGAAGCGCGGCCTCTGCATGGCGAAGATCGCCGAACCGCACGCCCGCGAGATCGACGAGCATGTCGTGG
>JACFNY010000208.1 GCA_019454625.1 Sphingomonadaceae bacterium | reverse complement strand
GAGGAAACGGCGGAAGCCGTTTGCGAGATCGCCATCTGCATCGCGCAGGCGCTGCACGAGATCGACCCCCAGGCCCACCGCCGCATGAACTTCAACGCCGGCAAGGCCTATAACCGGCTGCTTGCAGAGCGCCGCACCCTTGCCGCCGACATCCTCTATCGCTTCGGCCGCGCCCTGATGGACACCGATCTGTTCCCGGAAGGCGAGCCGCCACGCGGCTTCGCCGACGACGACACCGAGCGCTGATCCCCGCTCAGTTCATCGAGCGGCGGCTGTCGGGCAGGTCGAGGGAGAAGGCGGGGATGTCGATCTCGAAGAAATCGCCGGCCCCGTTCTTGACCGTATAGCTGCCGGCCATGAAGCCGGACGGCGTGCGCAGCGGGCACCCCGACGTGTACTGGAAGCTGTCGCCGGGGTTCAGTTCCGGCTGCTCGCCGACCACGCCGGGGCCGCGCACCTCCTCGACCCGGCCCTGGCCGTCGGTGATGCGCCAGTGGCGCGCCAGCACCTGGATCGGGTCGTCCGAATGGTTGGCGATGGTGACGCGATAGCCCCAGACGTAGCGCGCCTCCTCGGGGCTGGATTTCTCCGCCAGATAGAACGGCTCGACCGCCACCTCGATGTTGTGCGTGATGCTGCGATACATGCTGCCTGCCTGCGCGCCCGTCGTCCGCCTCCGGCGTGGACGCGGCGATCCGGAAAGGATGGGCAGGGCGGCGTGGCGAAACTGTGGCTGCCGCGCCGCGCCGCCCGTGCGATTCAGCCCAGCCGCGCCAGCGCCCGGTCGATGTCCTCGATCAGGTCGTCGGTGTCCTCCAGCCCGATCGACAGCCTGAGCGTGCCTCCGACGATGCCGACCGCCTCGCGGGCCTCGTCGGTCAGGTTCTTGTGCGTGGTCGTCGCCGGGTGGGTGATCAGGCTCTTGGCGTCTCCGAGATTGTTGGAGATCTTGACGATCTCCAGCCCGTTGAGAAGCCTGAACGCGCCGTCCTTGCCGCCCGCGGCGTCGAAGCAGATCAGGGTCGAGCCGCCGCGCATCTGCTTCGCCACGATGTCGGCCTGCGGGTGGTCGGCGCGGCCGGGATAGATGACGCGCGACACCCCGCCGTGGCCGGCGAGGAAGTCGGCGATGCGGGCGGCGCTCCGCGTCTGCTGCTCGACGCGCAGCGGCAGCGTCTCCAGCCCCTTCAGCAGCGTCCAGGCGTTGAACGGCGACAGCGACGGCCCGGTCTGACGGAAATAGTCGTGCAGCTCCTCCTCGATCCACTTCCGGTCGGAGAGCACGACGCCGCCCAGGCAGCGGCCCTGTCCGTCGATATGCTTGGTCGCCGAATAGACGACGACATGCGCGCCGAGCTCGAGCGGCTTCTGTTGCAGCGGCGTGGCGAAGACGTTGTCGACGACGAGCCGGGCGCCGGCCGCGTCGGCGATTTCCGCCACCGCCGCGATGTCCACCACCTCGAGCGTCGGGTTGGTCGGGCTTTCGAGGAAGAACAGCCTGGTGTTCGGCCGCACCGCGGCTTTCCATGCGTCGATGTCGCGGCCGTCGACCAGCGTCGCCTCGATGCCGTAGCGCGGCATCAGCGTCTCCACCACCCACCGGCAGGAGCCGAACAGCGCCCGCGCCGAGACGACGTGGTCGCCGGCCTTGACGCTGCACAAGAGCGCGGCCGCCACCGCCGCCATGCCGGAGGAGGTGGCGCGGGCCTCTTCCGCGCCTTCCAGCTCGCACATGCGCTTCTCGAACATGTCGACGGTCGGGTTGGCGTAGCGCGAATAGATGAAGCCCGGCTCCTCGCCCTTGAAGCGGGCCTCCGCCCCTTCCGCCGTGTCGTAGACATAGCCCTGCGTCAGGTAGAGCGCCTCCGAGGTCTCCCCGTAGGGCGAGCGCATCGTGCCGGCATGGACCATCGCGGTTGCGGGTTTCCAGTTGCGCGTCGTCTCGTTCGTCATCGCCCTCTCCAGACACAAAAAAACCGGCCGCAAGTCGCGCGCCGGTTTCCTCTCGGTCCCTTTAGCGACTTGTTTAACGTGGCTGCAAGCCGACCGGCAAATCACCACGGGATAAGGTCGCTTTACGCCTCGCTCCGGCTTGCGTCAATCGCCGGCGGCGTTAAACCTCGGTTTCCGCCGCCGGCGGGCGAAACGAGGGAGAAACGCGCGTGCGCAAGACAGGCATCCTGCCGGATCGCGACATCGCCGGCCTGTTTTCCGCCGGCGCGCTGGCGGCCGCGCGTCCGCTCGACGACGACCAGATCCAGCCGGCGAGCCTCGACCTGCGCCTCGGGCCGAAGGCCTATCGCGTGCGCGCCAGCTTCCTGCCGGGGCCGGCCAGCACCGTCGCCGGCAAGCTCGACCGCTTCAAGCTGCACGAGATCGACCTGACCGAGGGCGCGGTGCTGGAGACGGGCTGCGTCTATGTCGTGCCGCTTCAGGAGCGGCTGGCGCTGCCGGGCGACGTTTCGGCCTCCGCCAACCCGAAGAGCTCCACGGGGCGTCTCGACATCTTCACCCGCGTCATGGCCGACCGCGCCCAGGAATTCGACAAGATCCCGGCCGGCTACGCCGGCCCGCTGTTCATGGAGGTCAGCCCGCGCACCTTCCCGATCGTGGTCCGAGAAGGTTCGCGCCTGTCGCAGATCAGGTTTCGCAAGGGCCATGCCCTGCTGTCGGAGGCCGAGCTTGCCGGCCTGCACGGCGCCGAGACGCTGGTCGCCTCCGAGGAGCCCAACATTTCCGGCGGCGGCATCGCGCTCTCCATCGACCTGACCGGCAACGCCGACGGGTTGATCGGTTATCGCGCCAAGCATCACACGGCCGTGGTCGACGTCGACAAGCGCGCGGCGCAGGATGTCTACGATTTCTGGGAGCCGCTTCACGCCCGCGGCCGCCCCGAGATGATCCTCGACCCGGACGAGTTCTACATCCTCGTCAGCCGCGAGGCCGTGCACGTGCCGCCGCTGCACGCCGCCGAGATGACGCCGTTCGATCCGCTGGTCGGCGAGTTCCGCGTCCACTATGCCGGCTTCTTCGATCCGGGCTTCGGCCATTCGGCCGCCGGCGGCACCGGCGCGCGCGCCGTGCTCGAGGTGCGCAGCCACGAGGTGCCGTTCATCCTCGATCACGGGCAGATCGTCGGCCGCCTCGTCTACGAGCACATGCTCGCCCGGCCGGACCGGCTCTACGGCGCGGACATGAAGTCCAACTATCAGGCGCAGGGGCTGAAGCTGTCCAAGCATTTTCGCGTCTAGCGTCCGCCTTCCGCTCCTCGTGCAGCGCCGGGCGGTGCTGCCGGCACCATCGTGTTTCACGCGGCCTCGGGCAGGGGCGAGATGCCTGTCGCGGATTCCGGAGGCGCGGTGCGGGGCGGATCAAGTTGCCGCTTGACAGAAGGCCCCGCGCCCGCGATCTATGTGCGGCGCGCGGGCGTAGCTCAATGGTAGAGCGAGAGCTTCCCAAGCTCCAGACGAGGGTTCGATTCCCTTCGCCCGCTCCAGCCATCGTCCGTCGACAGTCGTGAAAAGGGCCGTTCCGGCCCCGCTAGGCCTTGAGTTCCTTGAGGATTCTCTCCGCCTCCATGTCGCCGGGCAGGTCGAGATAGCCTTGCGTGAGCAGGAATTCGCGAATGGCGAACGCCGCCGCTTCCTCTATCGACAGCGGACTCAGCTCGGCGCCGAGACGGTGCAGCGCGCCCGCTTCGTCGGGCATCAGCTCGATGGTCAGTATCATGGTTTTCTTCCCCCGCTATGCGCGCCGGCCAGCCGGCGCGGCGCGCCCCTTGCGCCTCAACGCCTCGCAAGAAGCAACGACGACGGCCTGCCGCCGGCCCTGACGAGCGTGTCGCGGGGCCGGTCGTCCGGGGGATGGGGGATATGAGGATCGTTCATCTGAAAACTCGCCGGTTTTAGAGTCGGGGAGTTCAGAACTCTCGTACAGGAGAGCGCCCGCGCCTTTAGGATTGCTCCCTGGACATACGCGCGGGCCTCCCCGACGCTAATCGGAGAGTGCACTCACGGCTGCACTCAGCCGCTGTACGAGGGGTTCTGACGCCCCAGCCCTCCTTCGGAGAGCCGAAGAAGCATTATCGGATCGGACAGACGCCTTCAACCGCGCGATGAGCCCTTCGATGCATCACGATCGGTTGCACGGCCGTCTTATTGCAGGAGGCCGGGAGAGGGGAGAGTTCAGAGCCGGAACGTCCAGTAGAGACAGGCGAGCGTCGCCGCGACGAAAACGACGAAGAAGAGCGTGCGCAACAGCACGTTGCGCCGCAATTCGTTCATGGCGAGATGGGCGGCGACGATTGCCGCCGCGAACACGAACTGCCAGTCGACGAGAACCCACAGCGCCGC
>JACFNY010000207.1 GCA_019454625.1 Sphingomonadaceae bacterium | reverse complement strand
CGGCCACCCGTCCGAAGTGCTCGGCATCGGCGACACCGTGAAGGTGCAGATCGTCCGCATCAACCGCGAGACGCAGCGCATCTCCCTCGGCATGAAGCAGCTCGAATCGGATCCGTGGGAAGGCGCCGCCGCCAAGTACTCGGTCGGCCAGAAGTTCACCGGCCGCGTCACCAACATCACCGACTACGGCGCCTTCGTGGAGCTGGAGCCGGGCGTCGAGGGCCTCGTCCACGTCTCCGAGATGTCGTGGGTCAAGAAGAACGTCCACCCCGGCAAGATCGTCTCGACGAGCCAGGAGGTCGATGTCGTGGTGCTCGAGGTCGATGAGGACAAGCGCCGCATCAGCCTCGGCCTCAAGCAGGCGCAGCAGAACCCGTGGGAGGCGTTCGCGTCCCAGCACCCGGTCGGCAGCGTCGTCGAGGGCGAGGTCAAGAACAAGACCGAGTTCGGCCTGTTCATCGGTCTCGACGGCGACGTCGACGGCATGGTGCACATGTCCGACATCGCGTGGGGCGTCAGCGGCGAGGACGCGCTGGAGCTGCACCATAAGGGCGAGACGGTGAAGGCCGTCGTGCTCGACGTGGACGTGGAGAAGGAGCGCATCTCGCTCGGTATGAAGCAGCTCGATCAGACCGCTTCCGGCGGCAAGGTCTCGGCGGGCGGCGGTGCGGGCGTCAACAAGGGCGAAACCGTTACCTGCACCGTCGCGGCGATCGTCGACGGCGGCATCGAGGTCACGCTCGGCGACAGCGGCGCGACGGGCTTCATCCGCCGCGGCGATCTCAGCCGCGACCGCGACGAGCAGCGTCCGGAGCGCTTCCAGGTCGGCCAGAAGGTCGATGCGCAGGTGATCGGCTTCGATCGTTCGAAGAAGCCGAACCTGTCGATCAAGGCGCTGCAGATCTCCGAGGAGAAGGAGGCCGTGAAGCAGTACGGTTCGTCCGACTCCGGCGCGAGCCTCGGCGACATCCTCGGCGAGGCGCTGAACAAGGCCAAGGACGCGAAGAAGTAAGCCGACGCGCCTTTGCGAGCAGTTTGCGGCCCGTCAGTTCCGTTACTGACGGGCCGCTTGCTTTTTGTTAACCTGCTCAAGCTGTTGTATGATTTGCGCGTTCCGAGTCGGGGGGACGGCGGAAGAGGGGCGGGCTGGGTGGCCGCAGCGCGTTTTTGAACAAAATTGGGGCTGGAGAAACGGGGTGAGAGATGATTCGATCTGAACTCGTCGCAGCAGTCACGGAAATGAACCCGCACCTGTCGCAGCGGGACGTTGAACGGGTCGTGTCGACGATTTTCGATTCGATCACGGAGGCGCTTGCCGAAGGGCGCCGCGTGGAACTGCGCGGTTTCGGTGCCTTCTCGACGCGCGGACGCGACCCGCGCACGGGACGCAACCCGCGCACCGGCGAGAAGGTGGCCGTGGAGGCGAAGCGCGTGCCGTATTTCAAGGCCGGCAAGGAACTGCGCGAGCGGCTCAACAAATAGTCCGCGCCCGATCCGGCGGCGGCCTGTCATGCCATCGGTGCTGGCATCGCGCGCGGCTGTCCGTTAAGCAGGGGCCATGCGCATCGTCACGCTGACCTTCTACTTCCTGTTCGGCGCGCTGCTGGCATGGTTTGCCGCGCGGAACTGGGATTTCGTCACGCTGAAGCTGTGGGGCGACTACGAGCTCGCGATCCGGCTCCCCGTCCTGCTGCTCCTTGTCTTCCTCGCCGGCGCCCTGCCGCTCGCCATCCTGCGTTATGCCAGCCGCTGGCGCTGGTCGCGGCGCGTGCAGAAGCTGGAGCGTGCGCTTGAGGACACGCAGCCGCCCGCACAGGCCGCGGCGCAGCCGCCTGTTCTGGACCCGGCTCCGCCGCCGCCCGTCGCTCCGCTATGACGAAGCCTGTCTTCTGTGCGGTCGATACGGCCGACAAGGATCACGCGCGGGCGCTCGCCGCGCGCGTCGCGGGCCGCGTAGGCGGCATCAAGCTCGGCCTCGAGTTCTTCATGGCGAACGGTCGCGACGGCGTCGCGGCGGTCGCGGAGGGCGGTGTTCCCGTCTTCCTCGATCTGAAGTTCCACGACATTCCCAATACCGTCGCCGGCGCCGTTCGCGCGCTCGGGGCGTGCCCCTACGACATCCTCACGGTCCATGCGGGTGGCGGCAGCGATATGATGCGCGCGGCGAAGGACGAGGCGCGTCCCGGTGCGAAGGTGGTCGGCGTCACGGTGCTCACCAGCATGGACGAGGACGATCTCGCTGCCACCGGCGTCATCGGCACGCCCGCCGATCAGGTCCGCAGGCTCGCGGCGCTGGCGCGCGGTGCCGGGCTCGATGGCATCGTCTGCTCGGCGCACGAGGTCGCCGCGATGCGCGCGGCATGGCCGGAGGGGTTCTTCGTCGTTCCCGGCATTCGCCCGGCGGGAAGCGCCGTGGGCGACCAGAAGCGGGTGATGACGCCGCGCGAAGCCATGAGCGCGGGCGCAAGCATTCTCGTCGTCGGGCGGCCGATCACCGGCGCCGAAGACCCCGGCGCGGCGGCGGACGCGATTTCCCAGAGCCTTTGAGCGTGGCGCGCATCAAGATCTGCGGCGTGCGCAACCGTGCCGCGATCGAGGCCGCGGCGGCCGGACAGGCCGACTACGTGGGCTTCGTGTTCTTCCCGAAAAGCCCCCGCAATCTCTCGCTCGATGACGCCGCCGGGCTCGCCGGGGCGGTTCCGTCCGGCATCCGCCGCATCGGCCTCTTCGTGAACGCCGACGACGAGGCGATCGGCGCTGCCGTCCGTGCCGCGCGGCTCGATGGCGTGCAGCTTCACGGCGACGAAGGCCCGGAGCGTGTCGCGGCGGTAAAGGCGCGTTTCGGTGTCGAGGTATGGAAGGCCGTGCCGGTCGCAACGCGCGCCGATCTTGCAGGCGCACGCCGCTATGCAGGCATCGCCGACCGCATCCTGTTCGACGCGAAGACCCAGCCGGGCGCGGCGCTGCCAGGCGGCATGGGCGTGCGCTTCGACTGGCGGCTGCTTGGCGGGGGAAGCGGGGGCTTCGATCCGGGCGCGCCGTGGGGCCTTGCGGGCGGACTTGACGCCTCGACAGTCGGCGAAGCGCTCGCTACCACGCAGGCGCCGCTCGTCGACGTGTCGTCGGGGGTGGAGGACGCGCCGGGCGTGAAGTCCCCGGCGAAGATCAGGGCGTTTTGCGAGGCGGTAAGGGCGGCATGACGGTTCAGAACAGCCTGAGGCAGCAGCCCGACGAGCGCGGCCATTTCGGCGCCTTCGGCGGCCGCTATGTCGCCGAGACGCTGATGCCGCTGATCCTCGACCTCGAACGCGAATACCGCGCCGCCAAGGCCGACCCGGCGTTCCGCACCGAGTTCGAATATCTGCTGAAGCACTATGTCGGCCGCCCGAGCCCGCTGTGGCTGGCCGAGCGGCTGACGAACGACCTCGGCGGCGCGAAGATTTATCTCAAGCGCGAGGACCTCAATCACACCGGCGCGCACAAGATCAACAACGTCATCGGCCAGCTCCTGCTCGCGCAGCGCAGCGGCAAGACGCGCGTCATCGCCGAGACCGGCGCGGGCCAGCACGGCGTCGCGACCGCGACCGTCGCCGCGCTGTTCGGCCTGCCCTGCACGATCTTCATGGGCGCGGTGGACGTGGCGCGCCAGCAGCCGAACGTGTTCCGCATGAAGCTGCTCGGCGCCGAGGTGGTGTCGGTGGAATCGGGCGCGAAGACGCTGAAGGACGCGATGAACGAGGCGCTGCGCCACTGGGTCGCGAACGTCCACGACACCTTCTACATCATCGGCACGGTCGCGGGCCCGCATCCCTATCCGGAGCTGGTGCGCGATTTCCAGTCGGTGATCGGCACCGAGGCGCGCGCGCAGATCCTTGAGGCGGAAGGCCGCCTGCCGGACATGCTGATCGCGCCCGTCGGCGGCGGTTCCAACGCCATCGGCCTGTTCCACCCGTTCCTCGATGACGAGAGCGTCGAGATCGTCGGCGTCGAGGCGGCGGGCGAGGGGCTCGACAAACGCCACGCCGCAAGCCTCGCGGGCGGCTCGCCCGGCATCCTCCACGGCAACAAGACCTACCTTTTGCAGGACGAGGACGGCCAGATCACCGAGGCGCACTCGATCTCGGCGGGCCTCGACTATCCCGGCATCGGCCCGGAACACGCGTGGCTCCACGAGATCGGCCGCGTCCGCTACGTGCCCGTCACCGATGACGAGGCGCTCGCCGGCTTCCAGCGCCTCTGCAAGCTCGAAGGCATCATCCCCGCGCTCGAATCCGCGCACGCCATAGCGGCGGCGGAACGCATCGCGCCGACGCTCGGCAAGGACAAGATCATCGTCGTCAACCTCTCCGGGCGCGGCGACAAGGACATCT
>JACFNY010000206.1 GCA_019454625.1 Sphingomonadaceae bacterium | reverse complement strand
GCCCAGCCGGTGCACCTCGTCGAGGTAGTATTGCAGCGCTGCGCGCGTCTGCCCGGCGAGCGCGATCCGCAGCGTTTCCGCGGTCACGAACGGGTTGCCGTCGCGGTCGCCGCCGATCCAGCTTCCCGGCTTCAGGAAGCTGCCGACCTCGGCGCCGAGCAGCGCCTCCGCGCGGCGGTGCAGCGCGGGCAGCACCGGCAGCAGGCTTTCGCGCATGACGCTGAGCGCGTTCGCGATCTCGTCGACGACGAGCAGGCGCACCGCGCGCAGGGGCCGCGTCTGCCAGAGCAGCGCGATCTGCCGGTAAAGCTCCGCGTCCACCGCCGCCGGATCGGCCGCGGAGGGCCGGTTCGCGACGAGTTCGGCGATGGCGCTTTCCCGGTCGATCACGCTCTTGCGCCGCACCTCGGTCGGGTGCGCGGTGAGCACGGGCGAGATCAGCGCGTTCGCGAGTGTCGCGGCGACCTCTCCGGGCGCGATGCCGCGCTGCGCCAGTTCGGCGAGCGCGCCTTCGAGGCGGGTTTCCGATCCCTCCGGCACGATCGCCGTCTGCCGGTCCTCGGCGATGTTCGCGAGCAGCGAGAAGTTGAGGAAGCCGCGGATGAAGCGCACCGCGTCGTCGAGGCTGAGGCCCGCGAGCAGCCGCGCCAGTTCCGCGCGCCGTTCCGGCGCGTCGTCGCGGTGCACCGCGACGGAGGCCTGCCTCAGCGCCTCGATCGTGTCGAACGCCGCCTTGCCGTCGAAGTCGCGGATGACGTCGCCGAGCAGGCGGCCGAGGTGGCGCACCTCGTCCCGGTCGGAAAGCACGGCGGATGGCTGGCGAAGAGGAACGGCGCTCATGCCGCAACGCTATTCCCGCCGATGCTGCACCGCAACAGGAGATCGCGTGCGAAGCCTTGGGGACCGGTCGTCATTTCGCTCAGGGCGAGGCGAAAACGGTGGATTTCGAGAACCGGAGCGCAGCGTACTTACAGTACGTGAGCACCGGAAGCGCAGATAGTCGCCGTTTGCAGCCCGCCATGGGCGGAATGGCGGCCGATCCTACGCTTCGAGTTCCGTGTCCCAATAGAGGTAATCGCGCCACGTTTCATGCAGGTGGTGCGGCGGGAAGGCCCGGCCGTTCACCTGGAGCTCGTGCGCCGTCGGCTGGCGCGGCGCCGAGCGCAGCGCCATGTGCGCCTCCGCCGGTGTGCGCCCGCCCTTGCGCAGGTTGCAGGGCGCGCAGGCCGTGGTGACGTTCGCCCACGTGGTGCGCCCGCCGTAGGCGCGCGGCACGACGTGATCGAAGGTGAGCTCGCCGCGCCCGCCGCAATACTGGCAGGAGAAGCGGTCGCGCAGGAACAGGTTGAAGCGCGTGAACGCCGGGTGCGCCGACGGCTTCACATAGTCCCTGAGCGCGATCACCGAGGGCAGCCGCATCGCGAAGCGCGGGCTGTGCACGACGCGGTCGTATTCGGCGACGACCGAGACCCGGTCGAGGAACGCCGCCTTGATCGCGGTCTGCCACGACCACAGGCTCAGCGGATAATAGGACAGCGGCGTGTAATCGGCGTTCAGCACCAGCGCCGGGCAGCTCTCCGGCGAAACCGCGCGCGCATCGAGAAGTTCTGTCGTGTACATGCACCCTTTGCCCGCCTGTCCGCGAACCGCCGGGGCGCTACCCGTACCCTGTCGCACGCAAGGCGGCCGCACCGGCCGTCCGCAACCTTACCGCACGCACCATACAGTGTATTGTGTGTCGCCGCTATGACACCACTTGATCTGGGGTCAGGTCAATGCACTTTGCGCGCGGCCGCGCAGAATTTCAGGGGAGGACCCGCCATGACGGTCGTCACGCGCTTCGCGCCGAGCCCCACGGGGCGGCTGCATCTCGGCCACGCCTTCTCGGCGCTGAGCGCGTTCCGCTTCGCGCAGGCGCACGGCGGCCGCTTCCTGCTGCGCATCGAGGACATCGACACCGGCCGCTGCCGCCCCGAATTCACGGACGGCATCTTCGAGGACCTCGCCTGGCTCGGCCTCGCGTGGGAAACCCCGGTGCGCCGCCAGTCCGGGCACATGGAGGACTATGCCGCGGCGCTCGAACGGCTGAAGGCGATGGAAGTCGCGTACCCCTGCTTCTGCACGCGCGCCGACATCGCCGCTGCGGCCGCCGCACCGCACGGCGCGCAGCCGCTCTATCCCGGCACGTGCCGGGCGCTCGACGCGGAAACGCGGGCGCGGCGCATGGCCGGGCCGCACGCGTGGCGCCTCGACGTCGGCCGCGCCGCCGCCCTCGCCGTCTCCCGCTCCGTCTCCCGCTCCGGGCCGCTTTCGTGGCACGACGCGTCGCGCGGCGAGATCGCGGCGACGCCCGAGGCCGAGGGCGACGTCGTGCTCGCGCGCAAGGACGCGGGCACCAGCTACCACCTCTCCGTTACCGTCGACGACGCGCTGCAAGGCGTCACCGACGTGGTGCGCGGCGAGGACCTGTTTGCGGCGACGCACATCCACCGGCTCTTGCAAGCGCTGCTCGGCCTGCCGCCCCCGCGCTACCACCATCACCCGCTGCTGACCGGCCCGGACGGCAAGCGCCTCGCCAAGCGCGACCGCGCAGAGACATTGGCCGCGCTTCGCGCCCGGGGCGTCACGCCGGAGGCGATAAAGCATCAACTCGGCTTTGCCTGACGCGGCGACTTTTGTTAGGCGGTCCCCGCCGGGGGGCGAGAAACGAGGAGATCGACACGTGTGGCGTATCGCGCTCGCCGCTCCCCTTTGCATTGCCGCCGCGGCTGCGGCTGCCCGGACGACGGCGCCCGTGGAGGCGCCCCCGCAGCAGGAGCCCCCGCAGGAGTCCGCCGAGGAAAGGCCCGCCGAGGGCGTGCTGCCCGCGCCCGTCGCCGAGATGATCCGCGCCGCCGAGCCCGGCCAGCTCGACACCATCGCGGCGCTCGCCCGGCGCACGCAGCCGCAGGCGATCGCGGAGATCGACGCGCTGGTCTCGGAAATCCGCGCCGCGCACGAGGCCGAGAAGCAGCGCAGGCAGGCGCTCGCCACGCAGGGCTTCACCAACGGCTGGGAGGGCGAGGCCGCGCTCGGCGCGACCTTCACCACCGGCAACACCGATCAGCAGGGCGCCTCCGGCAAGATCGACCTCGTGAAGCAGGGCCTGACGTGGCGGCACCGGCTGTTCGCCGAGGCCGACTTCCAGGAATCGGACGGCGCGCGCACGCGCGAGCGCTACGGCGCCTCCTATCAGGCCGACCACCGCTTCAGCCCGCGCTTCTACACCTTCGGCTTCGTCGGCTGGGAAAGCGACCGCTTCGCGGGCTTCAACCGCCGCTTCACCGAATCCGCCGGTTTCGGCTGGATCGCGGCGCAGAGCCCGCGGCTCCGGCTGGCGTTCGAAGGCGGCCCGGCGCTCCGCCAGACGCACCTCGTCTTCGACGACATGGAGCCGGACGCGGACCGCAGCCGCAGCGAGCTCAGCCTGCGCGGCAAGACGAACCTGCGCTGGACGGTGATCGGCGATCTCATCTTCACCGAGGACGCGGGCTTCATCGTCGGCAGCGGCAACGATACGCTGTTCGCGAACAGCGCGCTCACCACCAAGCTCGTCGGCAATCTCTCGACGCGCCTGTCGTTCGACGTGAAGCACGAGACCGATCCGCCCGACGAGCGGGTGAAGACCGACACGGTGACGCGCGCGAGCCTCGTCTACAAGTTCTGATCGCCTGCACGTTCTGGTCGCCGTTCGCACGGCGGCGCGTGACATGCGCGCCGAAACCCGTATGAGTCTCGGGCATGACCGGATTCGTCATCGTCCTCATCGTCCTCGGCGCGCTTGCGACCGCCGCGGTCCTCGTGCGCGGCGTCATCGTGATGGCGCGCGGCAAGGACATCACCGGCCGGCAGTCGAACAAGCTGATGAGCTACCGCGTGATGCTGCAGGGGCTGACCGTCGCGCTCGTCATCATCCTCATCCTGATGACCCGGAACGGCGGCTGAGATGGTGAAGCTCAACAAGATCTACACGCGCACCGGCGACGACGGCACCACCGGCCTCGTCGACGGCAGCCGCCGCGCCAAGCACGACGCGCGCGTCGCCGCCTACGGCACCGCCGACGAGGCGAACAGCGCGGTCGGCATCGCCCGGCTCCATGCCGAAGGCGAGACGGACGCGATGCTGGCGCGCATCCAGAACGACCTGTTCGATCTCGGCGCGGACCTCGCGACGCCGGGCGGGATCGAGGGGGCGCTGCGCGTCACGCAGGCGCAGGTCGACCGGCTCGAGCGCGAGATCGACGCGATGAACGCCGATCTCGAGCCGCTCCGGAGCTTCATCCTGCCCGGCGGATCGCCGCTCGCCGCGCACCTTCACATGGCGCGCACCATCGTCCG
>JACFNY010000205.1:3623-4419 GCA_019454625.1 Sphingomonadaceae bacterium | reverse complement strand
TCGGTCTCGGGTGCGCCCGCGACCCTGATCTCGTAGGTGTAACCGGCATTGCCCGCAATGTGGACGAACAGGCTGGCGTCGCCCGCGAGCGTGCGCCCGGTGAGCGGCAGCAGCAGAAGCCCGTCCGCGCAGGCCGCGGTGCCGGCGAGCGACAGGCTCGCGGCTTCCATGCGCACGTCGGCCGTGACCGCGCCGGAGGCCGCGCGGCAAGCGCCGGCCGCAAACGAAACGCCGAAATCCTGAAGCGAAAGCGTCGCGCCGAGACCCGGCGCGAACGGCGGCATCGGGACGACAGCCGTGACGCCTTCCGCAGCGAAGGCGCCCCTTGCGGCTATTAAAGCGCCCGCAGGCCCCGCCGTGCCGGTTTCCGGCGCGAAGCGGAAACGCGCCTTGCCGGTAGCGAGCGCGAACGGCGAGAGCGACACGCGGAGATCGCCGAGCGGCACGCCGCCGAACCCCGCACCCTCGGCGCGCCCGGCCCAGATCGACCCCGAAACGGCGCGCGCGTGAAACCCCTGCGCAGGAAGCGGCGACAGCGACAGCGCGAGCCCGAGCGGGAACAGCAGCAGCAAGCACAGCGCGAACGCCGCAGCAAACACGAGGACCAGCCGACGCGTCGACAGCGCCGTCATGCCGGGCCGTCCGAAAAGCCGATCTGCGCAGAGACCGTGGAATCGTCGTTGCGTTGCACGAGGACGCGGTCCGCGAGGATGCCTTCGTTCCGTTCGAGCCCGGCGATCCAGCCGAACAGGAAGGTTGGCTTCACCGCCGCGATGCTGACGAGGACGCCACCCTC
>JACFNY010000205.1:239-3613 GCA_019454625.1 Sphingomonadaceae bacterium | reverse complement strand
GCCCGCTGCATTTGCCGAGGTGGCAACGATGTCGCGCACCGCGCGGCCATCGCCGCGCGCGGGCGCGCCGTCTTCCGCCGCGATCCCGGCAGCGGCGGCGCGCACGGACGGCATCATCGCGGCGACGCGCGCGTGCCGTTCGATGGCGCTTTCCCGAAACGCCGCGAGCGGGCGCAGGATCGCCAGCCAGACAAGCATCGCCGCGAGCAGTACGCCGAGTACGGCAAGCAGCCGCTGCTCGCGCGCATCGCGCCCCTGCCACCATGTTAACGCTGTTTGCATCACAGGCGCGTCACCTCGATGTCGATCCGCTGGCCGTTGTCGCCGCTGCGCGAGGCGCCCTCGATGAGGTTGAGCCCGTCCGCTGCCATGCGCTGCCTCACGGGCTCGGCGGATGCGCCCACGGGGGCGATCAGCGTGGCGCGCATCGTGCCGGTGGGCTCGTAGCGCAGCGATTCGAGCCGGATGGTGCCACTTGCCTGCAACGCACCGAACAGCGACGCCGCCATGCCGGTGAAGCCGCCGCTCGACGCCGAGGCGGCGTAGCGCTGCTGGAGCTGAAGCGCCGGATCGGTGATCGCCGCGCCCGGCAGCGCCTTCGCGGCGAGCGCCTGCATCTCCGCCTCCAGCGCGTTCGCCGCGAAGTGATGACGCAGCGCGAGCGCGAGATCGGCGCCGAACCACGCCGCGACGATGCCTGCCGCGAGCAGCGCCATGCGCCGGATGTCGGCACGGCCGATCGCACGCGGCGGCGCCTTGCGGAATTCGCCCTGCCGGAGGTTGAGCGGCGCATCGGGATAGGCGGGAAGATCGAGGATGTCGCGCAGGATCGGGCGCAGCGCCCGGCCGCCGATCAGCATCTCGGCGAGCGCGGGCTCGGTCTCCAGCGCGAGGTCCGGCGCGCGCACGAGCAACGTGTCGCCGGAACGGAGCGTGCTGACGGCATCCTCGGCCACGGGTAGCATGAGCGGCGCGGGCACCATCTCGTCCGGATCGAGGCCGTGATGCGCGAGCGTGGCGAGCCAGCCCGCCATGACGCCCTTGTCGACGATGCCGATGAGGCGGCGGCCGTCGGCGTCGGTCTCCGCCGCTGCCGCGACGTGCTGGTCGGCGATCGGCGCGGCGACGAAATCGGCGGCGAGATGGCGCGCGGCGGCGGCGGCCTGCGCGGCAGAGGCCGCGGCAAGCTCCACCCAATGGAGCGACACGGCACTGCCCGGCACGATGGCGGTGACGCGCGTGTCCTCGTCGATCGCCGCTTCGGCATCGTCGACGAGCAGTCCGGACGCCAGCGTGCGCCCGTCCTCGCCCTGCGTGCGCCAGCGCAGCGCGGTCCCCGACGCAGGCAGCAGGACGAAGAGGCGGCGGCTCATTCCTCGATCGTCCAGCGGCGCTCCACGACGCGCGCACGGTCGCGCGACACGTCGAGCAGCGCGGTCTCGGTGAGCGAATAGCCCGCGATGTCCACGTCGATCTCGAGTGCGAACCAGCGCGAGGCAAGCTTCACCTGATCGAGTTCCTCGCTCGACGGCGACAGAGCCGCGAGCGCGGGCTGCTCCCAGAAGTCGAGGACGTTCGTCCAGCCGCCCGCGGGACGGCTCGCCATCACCTGGCGGGCCGCATCGGGGCTGAGCCGCCCCGGCAGGATCATCGTCAGCAGCGGCGCCTGCGCGGCTTCGAGCGTGTTGACGTTGATCGGCGAAAGTTCAGTTGTCGGCAAGGCGCACACCCAAGGTCTGACAACGTCATAGATTTCCGGCGTGATCCCCGCAACCGCGCGCAGTTCGCTCACCTCCGCGAGCAGCGTGTTTCCAGTGCGATAGGCGGGCGACAGCCGGGCATAGGGCTCGGCCTCGCCGCCGAGGGGGAGCGGCGACGAATCCGCGTCGATCCAGTCCGCGAGCGTGAAGGCGGCGCGGCGCGCCTCGGCATCGGAAATGCCGAGCGTCGTCATCAGCGCGGTGAACTGCGCGATACCGCGCAGGCGGGCGCGCAGCGTCGTCGGGCTGCCGCCGTCCGCGACGCTGTTGAGGTTAAAGCAGTTGCCGCCGTCGGACACGCGCGCGCGGATGGTTCCCGCATTGTCGGGCGTCGGAAACACGAACTCGCGGCCGTTCCAGCCGCCCGCCGATATCAGCGTGTCGCCGGCCCTGCCGACGAGGGTTGCGATGCGTTCGAGCGCCATCACCTCGGCACCGAGCACGTAGTAGCGCGCCTGCGCGGCGACGCGGCTATTGCCCGCCATGCGCACCGAGCGGTTGATGGTTTCGAGCGCCGTCGCCGTCAGCGCGCCCATCACCGCGACGAGCATCAGCACGGTGAGCAGTGCCATGCCGCGTTCGCGCGCCCAGTGCATCGGAACATACTTCAGAGCGCGCTTCACAGCGGCACCTGCGTGAGGAAAAGCTGGCGGACGATGCCGAAGCGCGCGGTTGTGGCGTCGATGCGGACAGCGGCAGGGAGGATCGTGGGCTGCAAGGGGTCCCACGCCGGGCGCCAGTCGGCAGTGGAAACAGCGTCTGACGCCGGGTCCGGCGCGGCGCGGTAGGCGACCTCGACGGACGTGACGCCCTTTGCCAGCACCGCGGGCTCGCCGAACGCCGCGCCGTCCACCATCGGGCGGGCGCGTCGCACGATCGCGCCGTTCTCAAGCCGGTACTCGACATATTGCAGCGAGGCGCGCGGGGCACCGCCCGGGTTTTCCCAGCCGCGGCGGACGAAGGCGAACAGACGTCCGCTGCCGTCGCTGCTCTCGAACGCCGGGCGCACCTCCCCGGCCTCGCCGCGCGGCAGGCGCTCGGCGGCCTGCGCGAGGTCGGCGCGGAGCGCAGCGCGCAGGCGCTGGAAATCCTGCACGGATGTCGACACGTCCGACAGGCGAAGCTGCGCGTCGGCGGAATTGCCGAGCACGACGACCGCCGCCGCCGCGAGCAGCGAGAAGACGAAGAGTGCGACCAGCGTCTCGACAAGGGTGAAGCCGTTCCTCACGGTGCGGCGACGCCCCGGAAGGCGGTAAGATCGCCCGCCGCGCCGCCGGGACCGCGCACGGCGACCGAGATACGGACGAGGCGCGGGTTCTCGGTGCGCGCGACCTGCCGCGTCACTGTCCAGTTCACACCGGCGTTCACCACCGTGCCCGTGGTTTCGCCGAGCGCGGGCGGCTCGGGCTGGGTGAGCGCGTCGACGACGGCGTTTTCGGCGACGATGTCGGCGAGCAGCACGTGGGCGCCGGCCTGCGCCAGCTTCTGTGCGGTGGCGCGCCCGATGCCGGAGGCGGCACCCGTGACGACGGCGGTCTTGCCCTTGAGTTGCATGGTCGGTCTCCAGTGGGTTGGGTCGTTGGCGGCGCCTCACGGCCGCCCTGAACGTTAACT
>JACFNY010000205.1:0-229 GCA_019454625.1 Sphingomonadaceae bacterium | reverse complement strand
GTTGGCGGCGCCGAGGCGAATGAGCGCCAGCACGGCGAGGCCGAGCACGGCCATCGCGACCATCACCTCAATCAGCGTGAAGCCGTCCTCACGCCCCCGCATCGACCCTCACCTCGCCAGAGCCGAGCACGCGCACCGCGGCGCGGCGCTCGCCGTTGATGAGCGTCAGCGTCTGCGCCTCGCTCATACCCACGCTATCGAAGCCAACACGGATTTTGCCGTTTTCGGG